>QNXU01000089.1 GCA_003973485.1 Bacteroidota bacterium
GGTCTTCTATCAATTGAACACCTTGCTGGTTGGATTTCTCAAGTTTATTTAAATAATCTTTTTGTTCACCTGTTAAATTTTCAGGCATTTTTATTAATTGAATCAATCCTTTATTATTGTTTAAAGGTGATTTTAAATCGTGTGCCAAAACATGAATTAATCCGTGCTTTTCATCATGAATTCTTTTTAATTCCTCATTGTTTTGAATAAGTTCTTGATTTCGCTCATTTAATTCTTTTGTCCTTTCATTAACTGTCTTTTCCAGTCGTTGATTTGATTGCTGAAGCGCCAAACTTAAATCCTGATTTTTAATATATGTTTGGTTTTGTCGATTGGCTAAAATGATGACATGACTAAATAAATAAAAGAAAATACCTAGAGCAAAAACCATTTCTCCTACTATTTGGGCTTGATGTATGAGTATTTCTATCACGGTTACAATGAATAGTAGAATGAATCCGATGAGTGCTGCCAATACTTCTTTATCTCCTTTTAGACTAGCTTTAAATATGTAGTATAATATACCAATACCAGTGATAATGGTTACTATTTGCATAATTGGAACTAGATTGGAATTGTATAAAACAGGAGTAAATAAAGTTATAACTGTAGCTGAAATACCTATGTAATAAGGGATATAAGCAAAGAATTTTGGTATATATTCTGGGAAAAGATAGTAAATGAATCGAACGGTGAAAGCAAAGATTAGGTAGAAACTGGTTAATTCTATTCTAGTGCTCAACCACCATGGAAAATTTAAATAATCAATTAGTAAATACTCATTTATACTTAATGTGCGAAGAATTGTAAATAAACAAACTAAGGCAAAATAGGTGTTCATTTTGCTCCTTGTTCGATAAAAATTAGAGCCTAAATGGTATAACCCCATAAAAAATATAGAACCAATTAGGAAAAAGGATAATGATATATTTTGCCCTCTATTTTCTAGTAGTAAATCATTTACACCTATCTCCGGTGGTCTTGACATACCGCCTTTTCGATAGTGAAAATTTGAAATTTGAAAGACTATTTCAAGTGTATCTGTGTCCGTTGGAATATGAAAAATTTTATTCTGATAATTCGGTTCTGCAGTTTCCTCATTAGTGCCTAATTTTCCTACTTTCCCTATTTCTTTTCCATTTATAAAAAGTTTGTAGTTAGTACTTTGAACTTTTCCATTTATTGCGAGATCTTTGATTTTGCTATCAACAATTACCTTTGCAAAATATGTCCCGTATCCAGTGGAAGGAAGCTCTGTTCCTCTAAATTCCATACCTGTCCAAGTATGAGGGATTTCTACAAAAACAGGTGAATTTATCTTTTGCATTTCTTCTGCAGTAAGGAGTTTGTTAAATTCAAACTGCCATTCTCCTTGAAGTAATACAATTTCTTCATTTAAATTATTGTCTTTAATATTTATAATAGCTTGCTGACCATAAGCAAAGGAAGTTAAGGTGAAAAGAATTGTGAAGAAAATGGATGATGACTGCTTCCACATGATGTTTTAATTCTTAATTATATTAAACTAATAATTATAATGCAAAACTAAAGTTAATATAAGAGATATGAGTACGTTTTTTACTGTAAATAGTACAAGTAGGAGGTTTAGAGATAGATTCAGGTTAAAGAGGATTTTTTAAAGAATCAAAATTTGTAAAATTTATATGTAAAGAATTTTTAAATCTATGAATTACTAAAAAGTTAAAACCAACTTCATGATTTCTTAGATAAATAGGAAATGAGAATAATTATATATAGAGATAGTACAGGAAGGATAATAAATTAAGAATTTATTTTTGAATTCTTTTTAAACTAAAAAGTAAAGGGATTTTATGAAAAGTTGATTAACTATTGTGAATATCACCTTTGTAAGGTTTGTATGTAGCTACATGTAAATACTTTGTTAGATTCAGTTTACTTCACCAAGTCAGTATGTAAGCCACATTCTGTCTTATTCATGCCATACCAACGGCTTTCCCTTTCTTGCATATCCAAATCAAATTTCCGAGTGCAAGGCTCGCAACCAATACTAAAATAGCCTTTTGCTTCTAATGGATGATCGGGTAGCTGGTATTCTTTTCGGTAATCGTGAATCATTTTAGAATTCCAGTCTAGCATAGGGTGGAGGCGAGTGGTGCCATGTGGAGCATCTTGCTCTACTTTCATAGCGGAACGGGTTTTACTCTGGTCAGCACGGACGCCATTGATCCAAATATCATGTTGCATTAATACTGCATCCATAGGTTGGGTTTTATTGAGATAACAGCAATAGTCAGGGTCAGAGGTGAAGAACATTTTCCCGTTTGCATCACGCTGCATATTTTTCGGAGTCAAAGGCTTTAAGTCTACTAAATTAGTCAAGCCAAAATCAGCCATGATTTTATCTCTAAAAGCAACCGTATCAGGAAAATGATAGCCTGTATTGATAAAATAAACAGGGATATTAGAATCTATTTTGCTCAACATGTGCAACAATACCAAGCTATGCGATTGAAAAGAAGAAGTAGTGAAATACTTCTTCCCCTCTGATTGGTATTGCTTGATTTTATGTTCTAATTCCTTAAAAGTCATTGGTTAGTATTTAGTATCGAGTAGCAAGTATCTAGTAATTAGTTTTATCTTCAGTTTTCATATATCAGTTTTTTGCTTTTATCTACAGACTCAATGAAATAAGGATTTTTTAATGATTGGAGAGTTATTAAGTCTATGGGCTTTTTGAGTAGATTTTCTAGTTTTTCAGCTAAATCAAAATAATTATCGGCATATTCACCAAAACCCATTTTTTTAAAATCTACCAAAAAATCAATATCACTTTCTTCATTATATTTTGTTGTATTGATAGAACCAAAAGTATATAGTTTATTTACATTATGTAATAAACATAAATCCGTGATTTTTTGTAGGTGATTTTTTTTTTTAACCGTTCCATTTCAATATAAATAGAATTTAATCTACAAAATATTACGCATTTGGTAGTATGGCTGTTGTTTTAAATCAAAAATTAATCATAAAAGTGACTAATTTTGATTTAAAACTTTTGCCAATAGTTGCTCTCTAAGAAATCGTACTTCCCGGATTTACTTCAGCTCCCGGCTGTACAAACTGCAATTTACCTTCTGAATCTTCTGCCATCAAAACCATACCTTCTGAAACTTCTCCCATCATAGGTCTAGGTGCTAGGTTCACCAATACGGTTACTTGCTTGCCAACTACTTCCTCGGCTTTGAAATGCTTTGCAATTCCACTTAAAATAGTGCGTTTATCTATTCCAGTATCAATGGTAAGCTTAAGAAGCTTGTTTGATTTCTTTACTTTTTCTGCTGTCAAAACAGTACCCACTCGCATATCCATCTTCATGAAATCCTCAAACTTGATTTCTTCTTTCATTGGGGCTACATCTGGGCTTCCACCTGCATTGGCTTTTTTAGCTTCTTCTAATTTATTTACTTGCTCTTCCACGGTTTTGTCTTCTATTTTTTCAAATAATAATTCTGCTTTATTGATTTGATGTCCTGCTTCTAGTAAATCGGCACTTCCTGCCAAATCCCACTCGTAAGCTTCAATGTTCAGCATTTTTCTCAACTTTGTAGCTGTAAAAGGTAAGAATGGCTCACAAACGATGCTCAAATTGGCTGCAATTTGTAAAGCCAAATTCATAATGGTTTTAACTCTTTCAGGATTTTCTTTTTGCAGTTTCCACGGCTCTGTTTCTGCTAAGTACTTATTTCCCAGACGAGCAAACTCCATCATGTGCGCTAATGCTTCTCTAAATTTATAATTTACGATTTTCTCTTCAATCAGGTCGGGATAACCTTTCAATTCATCTAAAATTTCTTGGTCGTAATCAAACCATTCGCCTCTTTCTGGTACTTTTCCATCATAATATTTATGCGTCAATACTACGGCTCTGTTGATGAAATTACCGAAAATAGCCACTAACTCACTATTATTGCGAGTTTGAAAATCTTTCCAAGTGAATTCACTGTCTTTGGTTTCTGGAAGAGTAGCCGCTAGTGCATATCTCAGTACATCCTCTTTGCCAGGGAAATCTTCCAAATACTCATGCAACCAAACCGCCCAGTTTCTACTGGTGGAAAGTTTATCGCCCTCTAAATTTAAGAACTCATTGGCAGGTACATTTTCTGGTAAGATATAATCACCATGTGCATGCAAAATCACTGGGAAAATTATGCAATGAAAAACTATATTGTCTTTCCCAATAAAATGAATTAAAGTGCTGTCGTCTTCAGGATTTTCCTGTTTTTTCCAAAATTTTTCCCAATCCTTTCCGGTATCTTTTGCCCATTGTTTGGTGGCAGAGATATATCCGATTGGAGCATCTAACCAGACATATAATTTTTTTCCTTCAGCTCCTTTTAAAGGCACATCCACTCCCCAATCCAAATCACGGGTCATGGCTCTTGCTTGCAAACCTTGATTTAGCCATGAACTGCACTGTCCGTAAACATTCGATTTCCACTTGCCTTTTTTGCCTTCCACTAACCATTTTTCCATCCATTCCTGATATTTATCTAATGGCAGAAACCAGTGGGTAGTTTTCTTAAGTACAGGCGTTTTTCCACTCAAAGTAGAAACCGGGTTAATCAAATCAGTTGGGTTTAAAGAACTTCCGCATTTTTCACATTGATCACCATAAGCTCCAGGATTATTACATTTCGGGCAAGTTCCGGTTATATATCGATCTGCTAAAAATTGATTGAATTCTTCATCGAAATATTGTTCACTTTCTCGCTCCTCAAACTCACCTTTCTCATAAAGTTTGGTGAAAAACTCTTGCGAAAGCTCATGATGAGAAGGCTCTGAAGTGCGGTGATACATATCAAATGCAATCCCGAATTTTTCAAAAGTCTTTTTATTGAGTTCGTGGTATTTGTCAATAATGGCGTTAGGTGTGATGCCTTCTTTCTTAGCTCTAATGGTGATGGCAGCTCCGTGCTCATCACTTCCGCACATAAAAGCCACTTCTTTTTTGCGCAATCTGAGGTAGCGCACGAAAATATCCGCAGGCAAATAAGCACCTGCTATATGTCCTATATGTAAAGGTCCATTGGCATAAGGTAATGCCGCTGTAATGGTATATCTATTATTCAATTTTTGCATTGCTTGTAATTTGTGGCAAATATAGGAAAGTTAGGAGGAAATAAGGCAATTGAATCTGTGTCATAGAACAAGTATTCATAGTTTTTTAAAATTTAGGCTTTACATTAATAATAAAGAAATCTATCTACTGTATTCATTTATAATTGACCCCAAACTACTGATAATTTTTGTTCTGTGAGTGCGGGAAGGAGGAAAGTTTAGCGGGTCAGCGATGGGATTGAGGGGGGAAGCATTAAACTTTCTTGATTTTTTGTTTCTTTTTGATTAAGCAAAAAGAAAGGTAAAAACTACACTTTAGAATAATCTGATAAAAATATTAATAATCACTAATTTTTTAAGTCTCAACTAAAACAAATTAATTATCAAAATTTGAAATGTTTATATTTAAAAATAGAGTTTTTGAGCGTAATTAATTTAATATCGTTAGTGTTATTTATACTTTTTGAAGAATCTATTTCAACTTAAAAACCCAATTTCTCTGCTTTTTACTTCCCTTTCTCAGAATCCCTTTTTAAATTCAGCATCCTTAATAAAAAAGCTTAAACACAGACAATACAACACATCGATATGAAAACTAAACTTTTTGAAATTAATAAATTATTAGTAGCGAATAGAGGCGAAATTGCCATTAGAGTACTACGTGCTGCATCGGAACTTCGAATCCGAACGGTAGCCGTTTATACTTATGAAGACCGCTATTCGCTACACAGATATAAATCAGATGAAGCTTATCAAATCGGGAAAGATGATGATCCACTAAAACCCTATTTGGATATTGAAGAAATTATCAAACTTGCCAAGCATAAAGGTGTGGATGCCATCCATCCTGGTTATGGTTTCCTTTCGGAAAATGTTCAATTAGCCAGAAGATGTAGGGAAGAAGGTATCATTTTCGTTGGCCCAGAGCCAGAAGTAATGAATGCATTGGGCGATAAAGTAAGAGCTAAAGATATTGCTATAAAAGCCAATGTTCCAATCATTGAAGATAGTAAAATTGATTTGGTGGATACGGAAACCGCTTTAAAAGAAGCGGAAAGAATTGGTTATCCTATTATGGTGAAAGCTGCTGCAGGTGGTGGTGGTCGTGGAATGCGGGTTGTCCAGAATAAAGACCAATTAAAAACCGCTTTCTCAGATTCTAAAAGTGAGGCTGGGAATGCTTTTGGAGATGACACTATTTTCTTAGAGAAATACATTGACCATCCTAAGCATATTGAAGTGCAAATAATGGGGGATAATTATGGTAATATCGTCCATTTATTTGAAAGGGATTGTTCCGTTCAAAGAAGATTCCAAAAAGTAGTGGAAGTGGCTCCCTCAGCCAATCTATCACAAGAAACCAGAGATAAACTATATGAATATGCGCTAGCCATAACCCGAGAAGTAAATTACAATAATGTGGGTACGGTCGAGTTCTTGGTCGATAAAGAGGAGAATATCTACTTTATTGAGGTAAACCCAAGAATTCAAGTAGAACATACCATTACAGAAGAAATTACAGGAGTTGATATTGTCCGCTCTCAAATCCTTATTGCAAAAGGTCACGCTCTGGATGATCCTAGGATTTATATTCAAAGTCAGGAAGATGTGCAATGCAATGGCTTTGCTATTCAATGTAGAATCACAACAGAAGACCCTGAAAATGGTTTCAAGCCTGATTATGGAACTATCATTGCCTATAGAAATGCTGGTGGCTTTGGGATAAGAATTGATGAAGGAAGTTCTTACGCAGGAGTGAATATTTCTCCTTTCTTTGATTCCATGTTGGTGAAAGTTTCTTCTCACGGTAGAACTTTAAAAGGTGCTGCTCAAAGATTGCATAGAGCTTTAAGAGAGTTTAGAATCAGAGGGGTAAAAACTAATATCGGATTTTTAGAAAATGTTATTTCGCATCCAACATTTTATAATGGTGAATGTACAGTTAAGTTTATTGATGAGCATCCTGATTTATTTAAAATCACTCAAAAATTTGACCGAGGAACCAAAACACTTCGCTTCTTGGCTGATGTAAGTGTAAATGGACATCCAGATGTGAAATTTAAAGAAGAGAATAAGACTTTCCGACACCCAGTAGTTCCAGATTATGACAAGTATGGGACTTACCCTAAGGGGACAAAAAACATACTTACAGAACTTGGGCCAGAGAAGTTTGCTGAATGGTTGAAAAAAGAAAAAGCTATTCATTATACCGATACTACTTTTAGAGATGCGCATCAATCCTTATTAGCAACAAGAATGCGCGGGATTGATATGATGAAGGTAGCAGAAGGATATGCCAAGAATAATCCTGAAATTTTCTCTATGGAAGTTTGGGGAGGCGCTACTTTTGATGTTTGCATGCGATTTCTCCATGAAAACCCATGGGAAAGATTGGCTAAATTCCGAAGGGCAATGCCAAATGTTTTATTACAGATGTTGCTTAGGGGATCCAATGCGGTAGGCTATAAAGCCTATCCTGATAATTTGATTGAAAAATTTATAGAGAAATCGGCAGAAACTGGAATAGATATTTTCAGGATTTTTGATTCTCTTAACTGGTTGGAAGCAATGAAAGTCAGCATTAAAACCGTAAGGGAAAGAACGAATTCCATTGCGGAAGCGGCTATTTGCTATACAGGAGATATTTTAGACCCGGAGCAAAAGAAATATACGCTCGATTACTATATTGAATTTGCTAAGCAGCTAGAAGGTGAAGGAGCGCATATCATTGCCATAAAAGATATGGCGGGTTTATTAAAACCTTATGCGGCCAAAGAATTGATATCGGCACTAAAATCTGAAATTAATTTACCAATTCATTTGCATACACATGATACCTCATCTGTTCAATCTGCAACTTATTTGCAAGCCATTGAAGCAGGTGTGGATGTAGTAGATGTGGCTTTGGGCAGTATGTCTGGCCTAACCTCTCAGCCTAATTTTAATTCTGTAGCTAGCTATATGCAAGGGCATGAACGCGAGCAGAAATTGAATATCAACTCTTTAAATGATTATTCTACTTATTGGGAATATGTGAGAGAATACTATTATCCATTTGAGTCTGGTTTAAAAGCCGGGACTGCCGAGATTTATGATAACGAAATTCCTGGTGGGCAATATTCAAATTTAAGACCGCAGGCTGAAGCTTTAGGTTTGGGCAATAAATTTGAAACGGTTAAAAAGAATTATGCATTGGTTAATCACATGTTTGGAGATTTGGTAAAAGTTACGCCTTCTTCTAAAGTGGTAGGGGATATGGCACTTTATATGACTTCCAACAATTTAACGCCAGATGATATTTTTGAAAAAGGACATACACTTTCTTTCCCGGATTCGGTGGTAGATTTATTCCGTGGTGAATTGGGTCAGCCAGTAGGTGGTTTTCCTGAAAAATTGAGTAAAATTATTTTGAAGGGCGAAAAACCATTTACGGATAAGCCTAATAAGCATCTGGAACCAATAGATTTCAATAAGGAAATGGAATCCTTCAAAAAGAAATTTGATGGGCATGATGATGAGGCTGATTTATTGGCATACTTGCTTTACCCCAAAGTATATGAAGAATTCTATAATCATCAACAGAAATATGGTGAAGTAGGCTATATCCCGACCTTAGCCTTTTTCTATGGAATGAAAAACGGAGAAGAGATTTTAGTGGAAATATCAGAAGGTAAAACCATCATCATTAAATTATTGTATATCTCCGAACCAAATGAAGAAGCTTTAAGAACAGTTTCTTTTGAATTGAATGGACAAACCAGAAGGGTTCAAATAAAAGACAATTCTGCTAAGGTTGATAAAGTAACCAACAAAAAGATTTCTGGTGAAAATGAGGTTGGCGCACCACTGCAAGGAAAGCTAGCTTCTATCAAGGTGAAACCGGGAGACGAAGTAACGGAAAACACTGCATTATTCGTAATTGAAGCCATGAAAATGGAGTCTTCCATCACCGCTCCAAGAGCTGGTGTTGTAAAAGAAGTACATTTAAAATCAGGAGACATGGTACAGCAGGATGATTTGGTCGTGAGTTTGGAGTAACTATTTTCTTATAAAATGGTATAATGTAGAAGGGAATTATTAAAATCACCCTGTGCTTGCGCAAGCGTCTCGCTTGTGCAACTGCTTACTATAAAAACCAATTTACTAAATACAAAACTAGAACTAAAACTTTTTCACCATGCATAAAGATCCATACAAAATTGTAAAAGAGCTTGACAGTAAAAAAGGAAAGCTTAAATATTACAGCCTTGAAGAATTACAAAAACAAGGTCATAATATCGATAAATTGCCTTTTTCCATCAGAATTTTATTGGAAAATGCTGTCCGGAATTTTGATGATTTTGCCATCACTAAAGAAAATATAGAGACTTTACTAAACTGGACTCCAGAGCAATCTGATAAGGACATTCCTTATAAACCTGCTCGTGTTTTAATGCAAGATTTTACTGGTGTTCCTGCCGTAGTGGATATTGCATCTTTAAGAGCGGAGGCAGTTCGAAAAGGAAAAGATCCGAAAAAAATTAATCCATTAATCCAAGTTGACTTAGTGATTGATCACTCCGTTCAGGTTGATTATTTTGGCACCAATTATTCTTATGCCAAAAATGTAGATAAAGAATATGAAAGAAATGGTGAGCGATACCAATTTTTGAAATGGGCACAAAAAGCTTTTGATAATTTCTCTGTTGTCCCTCCCGGCATGGGAATTTGCCACCAGGTAAACTTAGAATATCTAGCAAAAGGCGCAATAGAAAGAGATGGATACGTTTTTCCTGACACCCTTGTTGGAACTGATTCCCACACACCTATGGTCAACGGAATTGGAGTAGTAGGATGGGGAGTTGGCGGAATAGAAGCAGAAGCCGCTATTTTAGGTCAGCCTATTTATTTCATTATGCCTGAGGTAATCGGACTGAAATTAACTGGTGAGTTACCATTGGGTACTACCGCCACCGATTTAGTTTTAACTATCACCCATTTATTAAGAAGCCACGGAGTGGTAGGGAAATTTGTGGAGGTTTTCGGTCCAGGATTAGATAAATTAACTATTCCGGATAGAGCCACAATTTCTAATATGTCACCAGAGTTTGGTTGTACGGTCACTTATTTCCCAATTGATGACCAAACACTTTCCTACATGGATAAAACCAATCGCTCTAAAGAGCAAATTGATTTGGTGGAAAAATATGCTAAATCCAATATGTTGTGGAGGGAGAATGAAGATAAAATCAATTACTCAACAGTCCTTGAACTTGATTTGAGTACAGTTGAGCCTACCGTTTCCGGTCCTAAAAGACCACAGGATAAAATATTGGTAAGAGAATTTGAGGATAAATTTAAAGATTTACTTAAAGAAGAACATGGTCGCCAATATATTGATGTTTTTGAAAGACCTGTAAGCAGATGGTATTCTGAAGGTGGTTCTCAACCAGTTCAGCAACCAGAAAAAGTGGATGATGACGTTGCCATAGAAGAAAGAGAGAGCAATGGCCTCAAAACCGTAAAAATCAGGACTCATAATGATGAGTTTAGCTTAAGTGATGGTTCTATTGTCATTGCAGCTATAACGAGTTGTACCAATACCTCAAATCCTAGCGTAATGCTGGGAGCTGGCTTGGTAGCTAAAAAAGCCATTGAAAGAGGTGTTGATGTGAAACCTTGGGTGAAAACCAGTTTAGCTCCGGGTTCTAAAGTAGTTACGGATTATCTTGAAGCAGCTGGCTTATTAGGTGATTTGGAAGCCTTAAAATTTCATGTGGTAGGATATGGCTGTACTTCTTGTATTGGAAATTCTGGTCCTTTACCACCTCATATTGCCAAAGCTGTAAAGGAAAATGATTTGGTGGTTTCTTCCGTGCTTTCAGGAAATAGAAACTTTGAAGCTAGAGTTCACCCAGATGTGAAAATGAATTTCTTGATGTCTCCAATGCTGGTTGTGGCTTATGCTATTGCAGGTAGAGTAGATATAGATTTAAATAATGATCCATTAAGTTACGATGTCAATGGAGAACCAGTTTACTTGAAAGATTTATGGCCATCTCAAGATGAGATTTTTGAAGTCATGAGAAAAGTGCTTTCGCCTGATTCCTATAAAAAGAATTATGGCGAAATTTTCGATGGTAATGAGCAATGGAGAAGCATGAAAGCACCTGATTCAGAGGATTATGAATGGGATGATAAATCTACCTATATCAAAGAAGCTCCATTTTTCAAAGGCATAAGTGCAGATGCAGAAGATTTTAAAGATATTAAGGATGCGCATGTATTATTGAAATTAGGCGATTCTATAACCACAGACCATATTTCACCAGCAGGAGCATTTGCAGAAGATAGTCCTGCCGGTAAATACCTCAAAGGAAGGGGAGTAGAGAAAAAGGATTTCAACTCTTATGGTTCCAGAAGAGGTAATGACGAAGTGATGACACGAGGTACATTCGCCAATGTGAGAATTAAAAATCAGTTGGCTGAAAAAGAGGGCGGTTATACCAAACACATTCCTTCTGGCGAGGAAATGACTGTTTTTGATGCAGCTGAGAAATACAAAGAAGAAAACACTCAATTAGTCGTCTTGGGTGGAAAAGAATACGGTAGTGGTTCTTCTCGAGACTGGGCAGCAAAAGGAACCTACTTGCTTGGTATTAAAGCCGTAATTGCTGAAAGTTATGAACGTATTCATAGAAGCAATTTAGTAGGAATGGGAGTGTTGCCATTGCAATATGCTGATGGAGAAACTGCAGAATCTTTAGGCTTGGATGGCTCCGAGAAGTTCTCAATTAGTGGAATAAGCGAAGGCTTATCTCCTTCTAAAAAGCTCTCTGCTATAGCTAAAAAATCAGATGGCAAAGAGGTGAAATTTGAGGTCTTAGCTAGATTGGATTCTCAAATTGAGGTAGAATATTACAAGAATAAAGGTATTCTGCAGTATGTATTGAGAGATTTTTTAAGAAAATAAGTGAGTTTTAAGTTATAAGTAGTAAATTTTAAGTAAAACCGATTCGATGAATAACTCATTGAATCGGTTTTTTTTATAGCATAGTTGTTAACAACCATTTCAAACAATGGGACTTTCATTAGGTTTTCTTTCCACCTATGACAAGTTTAAATGAAATGAAGAAACCGATTACCGTGGTTTGGCTTAAGAGAGATTTAAGATTAGATGATCATGCTCCATTAAAAAAAGCTGCTGAATTTGGTTTGCCTACTCTTATTTTTTACGCTTGGGAACCAAGTCTTTTGTCCGCCCCAAATTATAGTAATCGCCATTGGAATTTCATTGCGGAATCCTTAGCAGAAATTCAGAATGAACTAGTGAAATATAGTTTGCCCTTGCTTCAAACGCATTCTGAAGTGATTGATTTATTGAAATCTATTCAAGAAAAATATGAAATTAAGTATTTATTATCCCACGAAGAAACTGGACTTCAAATCACCTATGAAAGAGATAAGGCTGTTAATTTATTTTGTAAAAGCAAGAATATAGAATGGTTAGAACTTCAGCAGTTTGGCTTGCAAAGAGGTAGAAAGAATCGCATGGATTGGTCAAAGTCTTGGTATGAATTTATGTCTCAAGATCTTCTGGAAGTCGATCTATCGGCATTAAAACAAGTTGAGAATAAAAAGTTGAACTCCATAGGAGTAATTGAACACGCGAGTGAATTAGGGGTTTTCAGGGAAAAAGGGATAGTGCAAACAGGGGGCAGTTCTAAAGCACATCAATATTTAAGTAGCTTCTTGAAAGAAAGGCATAAGACTTACAATAAAAGCATAAGTAAACCAACAGAAGCCCGTAAATCCTGCAGTCGCCTATCACCTTATTTGGCTTACGGAAATATCAGCATGCGATTTGTCTATCAATCGTTAAGAAACGCTAAAGTAACGGGTAACAAAAGCGCTTTAAATAATTTCGCCTCTCGACTACGCTGGCATTGCCATTTTATACAGAAATTTGAAATGGAAATGAGATATGAAAATGAAAATATTAATAGAGGATATAACAGCATTCGTCAGAATGAAAATGACATCTTGTACGAAGCATGGGAGAAAGGGGAGACTGGTTTCCCTTTGGTAGATGCATGTATGCGATGTGTAATTGAAACGGGATATCTCAATTTTAGAATGCGTGCTATGCTGGTTTCATTTCTAGTTTATCATTTATGGCAACCTTGGAAGAGAGGTTCCTTACATTTGGGAAGGCAATTTTTAGATTTTGAACCTGGAATCCATTATCCCCAATTTCAAATGCAAGCTGGTGTAACAGGAATTAATACTATTAGAATGTATAACCCAGTAAAACAATCCATTGAGCATGA
>QNXU01000186.1 GCA_003973485.1 Bacteroidota bacterium
AGAAGAAGCTTACCAAAAGTGTTTAAATAGTGATAATTCTGAAAATCATGTTAAGGACGTTTTTGCACCTTTTACTTACGAACAAATTTCTAATAAGATTGCAGAGTTAGTTAAAGTAGACACTATTGAAGCTGAAGTAGAAGTAATTTACCAAACAGTAGAGAATTTACATAAAGCTAGTCCTGAACACTTGGGTGATTGGTATTTTACTGGTGATTTTCCAACTAAAGGAGGAAACAGAGTAGTGAATAAAGCCTTTGTTAATTTCATGGAAGGCAAAGAAGTGAGGGCTTACTAGGTTTAGAGGTGTTGAAGTTTTGAGGTTAGACCTGTTGGTTTAAATATAATTCATGCTTTTGATAGGTAAATTGATAAGAAATTATTTTAGTAAATTTTTACTAGTATTTTTAGTTCTTGTAGGTTGTAAAGAAAAGACTACAGAAACTGAAATAAATAAATTTGAAAAAGAGTTAGGACTTGAAATTGCCGATGGACTTACAAAAGTTGTAGTACATTTTGATAATCTTCTCCTTAATAAATATCCTGATGTAGCTTTAGAAAAAGCTTACGAAAAGCATTTAAAGTTTATTATGGAAGCGGAAGTTCTTTCAATAAATGAATGGCTTCAAGCACAATTCAGAAAAGATAGTATATTCAATCTATACAGTAATAATCTTATCGAGGAAATATGGATTCAGCCCGATTCCGTATGGGTCACAGACTCTAAATTATACAAGTTATATCGAAGTAAAAGTAATGCAAGCAAGAGGGAAATTCGAGTTCGGATTAAAAACTATGACTCTTTAGTTTACTTTGAGCAGAATGTTGAAACATTCAATATTCGAGGAAAGTATTTAGGAGCATTTCAGAAGATTGCTGAATCAAATGAAATAGCTGAATGGTATTACGATATGAAATATCATGCTGGGAGTGTTAGTCCACATATTACGGCACAATCATTTCTAAATAGTAGAGTTGCCCTTGATGATTATCTAATTAAACGAATAATTTTGATTGAGACTTTCACAAAGTTCATCAGTCAAGAATAAGAGGGCTTTTTCCTTATCATTTATTATTTCTATTTATTTTACTGAATCTCTTTTGACCTGTGGTGCTCCTGATCAAATTGATATATTATAACCCTTTCATTCAACATACAACACTCATCACCTAAGTACCTCAAAACTTCAACACCTAAACACCTCAACACTTGCCCACTTTCCATTCTCAATTTACTTTCCTATTTTTAGCAATCGCTAATTGAATAGAGAAAGGATGTTCAAAAACTCATACGTATTCTTCATATCTTTAACGGCTGCGTTGGGTGGCTTTTTATTTGGTTTTGATACTGCTGTTATTTCAGGTGCAGAGCAAGCTATCCAAGAAATCTGGCAATTATCAGATTGGATGCACGGATTTTCCATAGCTATTGCTTTATACGGAACAGTGATTGGCGCTTTATCAGCGGGTTATCCAGCCAACAGATTTGGAAGAAAACCTATGCTTTTGCTCATTGGTGTTCTTTATACCGTTTCGGCTTTAGGTTCAGCTTTGGCTCCAGAGGTCAATACTTTTATGTTTTTCCGCTTTTTAGGAGGTTTAGGAGTTGGAGCCTCATCAGTTATTGCCCCAATGTACATAAGCGAAATTGCACCAGCTGGAAAAAGAGGGATGTTGGTGGCACTTTTTCAATTCAATGTAGTTTTGGGAATTCTAATCGCTTATTTTTCTAATTATTTAATTGCTTTAGCAGATTTGGAAAGCAGCTGGAGATGGATGTTAGGTGTAGAAATTATCCCAGCTGTGTTATATTCTTTGCTAAGTATTCGATTGCCACGAAGCCCGAGATGGCTAATTGCTAACCATAATGATTATGAAGAAGCTAGAGTGGTTTTAACTAAGACTGATCCAGAAAATGTAGATCGAATAATACAAAATATTGAAAAAGAAAAAGCTAAAATGGAGCGAAAAGAGGGTTTTTTCGCTCTGTTCAAAAAGCAATATTTCAAATTTACTTTCATGGCAATTTTGATTGCTTTTTTTAATCAATTGTCGGGTATTAATGCCATCATATATTTTGCCCCAAGAATATTTGAATCAGCAGGAATTAGCACCGAAAATGGATTGCTTTCCACTATGGGCATTGGGTTCATAAATGTAATTGCTACTATGATAGGATTATATTTGATTGATAGAATGGGTAGAAAATTTTTGCTTTACCTAGGCTCGGCTGGTTATTTGGTTTCTTTGAGCTTAATGGCCATAAGTTTCAGCGGAGATATTATTCCTTCTAATCTACTTCCTTTCTTCGTCTTTTTATTTATTGCCGCACATGCAGTAGGGAGCGGTTCAATTATTTGGGCTTTTATTGCTGAAATCTTCCCCAATAAATTAAGAGCACACGGTCAGTCAATCGGAAGTTTTACTCATTGGATTTTTGCTGCAATCATAGCCAATGTTTTTCCATATTTTGCCAGTACGTTCGGGTCTTCTGTTATATTTTGGTTTTTTGCTGCAATGATGCTAATCCAGTTATTGTGGGCGATATTTATTATGCCTGAAACTAAAGGAAGAGAACTAGAAGATATTCATTAAATTAAATTAGTGTTTATTTATTTACTGACATTATATTTTCTTTCAATTTCCTTAAACCTTTCCGATTATCAGGCTGTTACTTCACCATAATTACAATTTGAATTATGGCAAAAAAGCAAACAGCAAAAACAGCAAAACCAATTGATGCAAAAATAAAGGAAGCTTATGTGGATTTTGTTTTAGAACATGGAAAAGAGCCTGCCTCTATTTACAAATTCGCTAAGGATTTAAAAATGAATGAAGTTGATTTCTATAATCATTTTAATTCTTTTAAAGCATTACAAAAACATATTTGGGCTGATTTTCTTAAGGAAACTATTGAGAATTTGCATTCAGAGGAGGCTTTCATAGAGTATTCATCTCGTGAGAAATTATTGGCTTTATATTTCACCTTAATTGAAGTGTTGAAATCTAACCGGTCTTATGCTATGATGGATTTGCAGAAAATGAAGAAAGGAGATTTGAAACCAGGTTTCTTAGAGGCATTCAAGAAGCACTTCTTTAAATTCGTTGATGAGATTTTGTTACAAGGAAAAGAAACGGAAGAAATCATTGATAGACCTGTGATTGGAGATCGCTATTCAGAGGGTTTATGGATTCAGACACTTTTCATCCTTCAATTTTGGGCTAATGATGATAGCAAGGATTTTGAAAAAACAGATGCGGCTATAGAAAAAGCGGTGAATGTTGCTTACGATTTAATGGGCAAAAGTCCATTAGATTCAATGTTTGATTTTGCCAAATTCATATTTCAAAACCGATAATAATGAGCGAAAGAAAAGAACAATCCCGAATCCCTATTTCTAAAATACAGCGAGCTAGCAAATTTGTTTCTACTGGCGCTAGGGTTGGCGGAAATTATATAAAGCATTATTCGAAAAAAGCTTTCAATCCAAAAATGGATCGTTCGCAATTGGATTTGGATAATGCAGAAGATATCTACGAGTCATTGAGCGAATTGAAAGGTAGTGCATTAAAAGTTGCTCAAATGTTGAGCATGGATAGAAATTTATTGCCACCTGCTTATCAGGAGAAATTTACCATGTCTCAATATAGTGCTCCACCATTATCATATCCATTGGTGGTAAAAACTTTTCAGAAAACATTAGGCAAAAGCCCAGATGCAATTTTCGATACTTTTACCAAAAGTGCTGTTAATGCGGCTTCAATGGGACAAGTACACAAGGCAACGAAAGGTAATAAAACCTATGCCGTGAAAATACAATATCCTGGCGTTGCAGATAGTATTAGCTCAGATTTGAGATTAGTAAGACCTTTTGCTACTCGTTTATTTAATATGAGCAATGCTGAATTGGATCATTATATGAGTGAAGTAGAAGGTAAATTGATGGAAGAAGCGGATTATGGCTTGGAATTACAGCGATCTAAAGAAATCACTGAAGCCATGGTGGGGAAAATAGATGGTTTATATTTCCCTAAATATTATAAAGAATTATCGGGTGATAGAGTAATCACTATGGATTGGTTAGATGGTGTTCATTTAAAAGAGTTTTTAGCCACCAACCCATCTCAGGAAATTAAAAACAAAATAGGACAGGCGCTATGGGATTTTTACAATTTTCAGTTCCATGAATTGAGGCAAGTACACGCTGATCCGCATCCTGGTAATTTTATGTTTATGGATGATGGTACCATGGGCATCATCGATTTTGGATGTATAAAAGAAATTCCAGATGATTTCTATGAAAATTATTTTGCCTTGTTAAAACCTGGGTTTATGCAGGATAAGGATGAAATCGATAAAAGATTTAAGGCTTTGGATTTCTTCCATGAAAAAGACTCGCCTGCAGAGCGAAAAATTTTCAGTTCTGTATTTTTAGAAATGATTGGGATGCTAAGCAAGCCTTTTCAATTTGATACTTTCAACTTTGGCAATAACGCCTTCTTTGAAGAGATTTATGCGATGGGAGAGCGAGTTTCCAATATGAAGGAAGTGAGAAACAGCAATGGAGCGAGAGGGTCAAAGCATGGGTTATATGTAAACAGAACCTATTTTGGGCTCTACAATATGCTCAATCAATTGGATGCAGAAGTGAAAATTACTAAGCCTGAGTGGTTAAACGGAAGCACTGAGAAAGTAGCATGAAATAATTTCAACATATTTAATGAATTAATAGTCGTATGAGAGTACGACTAATTTTTTTGATAGTGTTCTAAAATAATTTAGATACAATCGTTTGATTATTTGTACTAAAAGGTTAATTTCATATCAACTATTAACCTTGTTTATGAAAACTGTTTTCAAAGTATTTAGCTTTATAGTATTTTTGATTATTTCAAATTTCGCAATTGCACAAAATAAAATTGTTATTGAAGATAGAGCTGCAATTCTTAATGAAGAAATTGAAAATCAATTGCAGCAAAAATTTTTAGAGAAGAATTTGTTTTTGACCAATTCTGTAGATTTTCGTGAGAAATGCGATTATTATTTTTCAAGCATTACCAAATCTGAAAAAGGTTACTTGCTAGAGGTTAAGGATTGCAATGATAAAATATTAGGCTCATATTTTGCGGGTGCCAATTTAGGGGCTCTCTCAAATCAGGAAAAAGAAATCATTATTTTCTACAATCTGTGGGAGATAATTGAAAATCCAACTTACCCCGATACTGCTCCTGTTTCTAAATCCGATGATCTAGAAGATGAGCAGAATTATTCTGGGCCTGTAAATTCTGAACATGATTCTCGCTATTTTTTCGCTCCATCCGCTTTACCTCTTAAAAAAGGAGAGCTTTATTATAATTCCCTTTATTTCCTATCTCATGATATTCAATACGGGATTAATGATAATCTTACCTTGGGTATGGGAACTACAATTTTTGGTTTCCCATTTTACTTGACTGCAAAGTATAGTATTCCTATTCAAGAGAACTCTCATTTGGCTTTTGGTGATTTGTTTATGGTAGGAACCTACGGAACAAATTTCTTCGGTAACCTTGCATTTGCAACCTATACCTATGGCAATAGCCACAATAATATTTCTATTGGTGCTGGTCATTTATATTTCAAGCCAGGAGATGGTTCGGAAATTTCTTCTTCAATAGTGGGGAATATATCTGGTATTGTAAGGGCTGGAACCTATTTTTACTTCCTTTCAGAAAATTATTTGTTTAGTTTTAAAACAACAGAAAGTGCCACCAGAAGTACCCAATTGTCGGATGGAACATGGTTATTTGAAAGTGCAGAATATGAGACGCGTAGAAACATTTGGTATGGGTTAACAGGTATTCGTTTTGTAAGAAAAAGTAATGAATTAGTAAGCTGGCAATTTGGGCTAACACACATGCTATTTGTAAGTGCTAAAGCACCAGCTCCCTACGATTCTCCTCAATGGGAAACCAACAGCTTTAACTCCGAAACTAGAATGGTAGCCTTTCCTACATTTTCTTTTACCCGAAAGTTTAAGTTATAACGGACTAAAAGATATTCCTGAATAGTCTTATCAACAAAGAAACCAACAAGCTGGCCAATATCATGGTGGTGAATGGAAAATAGAGCCTAAAATTTTCTTTTTCGATCCTGATGTCTCCAGGGAGCTTTCCTATCCATTGCAGTTTATCATGGAAAAAATAAATAATAATGCCTGCTAAAATTATGCAGGCACCGATTATGATTAAGTATTTCCCAAGATTCATGTTCATTAAAACTAATTATTTCTAGTTTCCTCAATAACATATTTCGTAAAACTGGAAGTCCCTACAATTCCATATCCGTTTTCAACATTAGAATAGACTTGAGTTGGTTCTGTAAATGGACCAGGATATTGGTTATTGTCGATACTTAATAGATATAGATATAATGCTCGGTTAATTTTATGAAATTCTATTTCATACTTTCCAGTTTGATAATATGAAGAACTCTGTTGCGATTCAAATTTTCTGAGGTCATTGAAAGCCCCAAGTTTCATTTCATATTCCTTGCCATTGAATATTTCATCTGAAAGGATAAAATGACCACCAGAATTAGGGAGGTATGTTTCTTTTGTCTGTGGGTCGATGGGTTCCATGTAAATATAATTTTTATAGGCTATAGTATCTTCATTTCCTTCATACCAGTAAGTACCAATTTCAGCCACTCGTGCCAAATAATAATTTTCCTCTTCTGGGTCATCTTTTATGCTGAAATTGACAGTGCTTGAATATGAGTTATTTGAATAATTTCCATTTAGGTTGGTTTCAAAACTTATATCAACCTCATTTTCTTTTAATTTTTCGGGTATTCTTTCTTTAGAAAAAACCGTAAGAATTACTAGCGGTTCCCTTCTTTGTGGCAGGCTGCCAAATATTAGCACCGATTAGATTTTCTCCTGTTTTAGCATCTTTTACATAGCCACTTATCCTGTTTTGGGCATGTGTAATTTGACTAAAAACAATGAAAGTTATTAGTAGGAATATTTTTTTCATTAAGTTGAAATTGGATTGATAGTTTTATTTTGGATACAAACGTAATTCATGGGATGGTATTATGAAAATAAATAATATAATTTTCAGGCATCTTAAAAAAAAGTGTTTTTTAAAAGTAAATTTGATTTTAATCTTAAGTAGTATTAACCTTATTAAATAGTGAAAAAACTAAATTTTCAACAGCATCCTCGCACAGAACATTTCAATTTCTTTAACGCTTTTGATGAGCCCTTCTATGGTGTAAATATCAATTTAGAATGTACAGAGGCCTATAATTTTTGTACAGAAGAAGGTCTCTCTTTTTATCATTTTTATCTACATAAAATACTGATGGCCGTAAACGCTATTCCTGAAATGCGTTACCGATTAATTGAAGAAGAAGTTTATGATGTGGAGACTGTGCACGCTTCTGCTACCGTTTTGAGAGATGATAAAACGTTTGGCTATTCAAGAATGATTTTTGACGAGGATTTTAAGATCTTTTCTCAGAATGTCCAAGCTGAAATTGAACGAGTGAAAGCTGAGTCAGGCTTAGATATTATGAAAGGAATGGTTGATGTGATTCACTTTACCGCTATTCCTTGGATAAAATTCACTTCCATTTCTCATGCTCGTCATTTTGGTGCTCAGGATAGTATGCCTAAGATATCTACTGGTAAAATTTATAAAGAAAGTGGTAAAATAGTAATGCCTTTTTCTGTGCATGTCAACCATGCTTTGGTAGATGGCTATCATTTAGGGCAGTTCATCGAAAAAATAGAAGAGTTAATCAAATAGTATTAATGTTTCGAATATTTAATTGTACTTTCGAAATATTATTTAAAATTAAGAAAGATGAAAAACATTAAAAAATTATTATTGTATGCGTTTACCTTTGTAGGGATGTTTAGTTTGATGGCTGTTTCCTGTGAAGATTTATCAGAAGATATCACCGTTGATGTTCCAACTGACGTATCGAAAACTTTTCGAGTATCAAGTACAGAAACTGGTGCTTTTGAAATTGTAGAACAAGTTGATTTGGCATCTGATGAGATTGCTGAAAGACGTGAGCAGATGAAGGATTTCACAATTGAGTCTTTTGACTTTGCAGTAGTTGATAATTTAGAAGAAGGCAGTGGTATTCCTACTGATTTAGAGCTTTTGTTCGATGCAGGGGACACAAAAGTGGTAACTGGAAGTGGATTTCTTAGTGGTTCAACATTTGAAGAACAATTAAACAGCCTTAGTCCTGAATATGTTACTGAATTGAAACAAGCAGTTGAGATTTATGTACTTGATGATGGTACCTTACTAGAAATTACTCTTGAAGGATATGCCGATGCTCCAATGGATTATACCGTTACCTTTACGATGAAAGGTACTATTGAGGCAGGTGTGCAATAATATTTATAAAAATAATCTGAACCTGTTTGCATCATGTAAACAGGTTTTTTTATGTCTAAAATTTAGTAATCTCTAAAAACATTATCGCAAATAATAGCAGTAGCCATTGCAGCATTTAAAGACTCAGCCTGCCCAATTTTTGGGATGGTTACTTTCTCTGAAATCAATGAAATAAGTTCCTTTTGAATCCCATGTGATTCGTTTCCAATCACTAAAAGTCCATCAGCTTCGAATTTAACTTGGTGTACATTTTTTCCTTCCAGCAAAGCCCCATAAATCTTCCTGTTCTTATATTCTGATAAAAATTCTTTTAAATCCCTACGGTACAGATTAATCCTGAAAATCGAACCCATAGAGGCACTGATTACTTTCGGATTGTAAAATTCGGCAGTAGTTTCTGAGCAAATAATGTTTTTGATACCATACCAATCAGCTAATCTGATAATAGTCCCAAGGTTTCCAGGATCTCTGATGTCATCTAAAACTAAATCAAAACCACTTGAATCATATTTTGAAGATGCTTTTTCATGCACCACAGCCAATGCATCCGTATTGCTTTGAAAAGCCCCTAAAGCACTTAATTCTTTTTCTTTTACAATGATTGGCTCAATCTCAGAACTATTAACCTCCTTTTGATGTCTACTTAAAAAGTTTTCGCTGATAATTAAATATTTCAGTTTATAGGAAGAATTTAATAATTCAAGGGTATTTTTGGCTCCTTCAACTATAAATAGCTCTTCTTTTTGTCGGAATTTCTTTAATTGAAGAGATTTGATGAACTTTGTATTATTCTTAGTAAGCATTTATTTCGATAGCACTGAAATTGAGTATAAAATTAATAAAATCTTTTCTACTGGTCAGTATCATATTTTTCACTTCTTGTGTGGGCACAAGTTATTTGAAAAAAGATGAACAACTTCTCTATAAGCAAAAGATTAAAGGTAATGAAAATATTTCATCTGATAGATTAGATGATTTATTCACTCAAAAAGCAAATAGAAGAATTCTCCTTCTTCCGATATCCCCTTACGTTGCCTTTTATGAAATAGGAAATCAGTATTATAATAAAGAACAAATAGAGCAAAAAAAGGAGCAACTGCAAGAATCTTTATCAGAGGAAATTAAAATAGCTCGGGAAAATGAAAAGTTTGCTAAAGCCTCAAGGCTTGATAGAAAACTCAATAGAAAATCAGAAAAGCTAAATACCAAATTAGAGGATGGGAATATTTTTATGCGTTGGGGTGAGCCTTTGGCTATTTATGATTCAGTAGAAACAGAAAGAACTAAAGAACAGATTAAACTCTTTTTGGAATCAAAGGGCTATTTTGATGCAAAAGTTGATTATAAAATCAGTGAAAAGGGAATTAAGGATAGAAGAGTAAGCGTAACTTATCGTATAGAAGAAAACAAACCCTATTTCATTGATTCCGTGTTTTATGATGTAGGAGATGATGAAGTGATGATGAGTGTACTAATTGGTGGAGCCAGAAATAGATTGATTAAACCAGGTGATATTTATGATCAAAGCAAGTTGACGTCAGAGCGGGAGAGAATTGAAACTTTGATGAAAAATAATGGTTATTATGCTTTCTCAAGGCAATTCGTAGAATTTAATGTTTTTCGGGATCCCGATACCACCGCATTAAGCTTGGAAATATTAATAAATAAACCTCAAGATAGCAAACAGCATAAGCGATATACATTAGATAGAGTGAACTTTACTACGGATGTTAATACACAGCTCGGAGGAGTAAAGCGAACTGTTGAAAAATTCAATTCTATCAATTATTCTTATTATGATCATTCTTACAAAAAGAGGATTTTAGATCAGAGAGTGTTTTTAAGACCTGGTGAATATTACAGTCTTGAAAAAACCCTAAATACTCAGCGTCAGTTGGCCAATCTGGATATGTTCCGATTTGTAAATATCAAATATGACACTGCAGGAGGCGATTTTGTAGCCAATATATTTACCAGTCCTCTAGAGCAATATCAGTTGAGTAATGAGATTGGCGTAAATGTGAATGTTACCTTTGGCTTACCCGGCCCATTTTATAATGTATCCCTAAAAAACAGGAATCCTTTTGGAGGTGTTGAGATTATGGAGCTTTCAGGCCGTTTGGGTTTTGAAGGAGTGGCTACTATTTCAGATGAAACTAATGTGACAACTGCCACAGAGGCAAGAGCTAATTTGTCCTTTACATTTCCACATTTTCTCTTTCCGTTCGGAACTCACCTTAAATCTCGATTTGCATTATTGAACCCCAAAACCAAAACAGGATTGGGATTTAATTATACTGACAGACCTGAATATGTTAGAAGTAATTTAAATGGTTCTTACGGTTATTCTTGGCAAAATAAAAAAAGATGGGTGTTTGATATGACAATTACGGATATCAATTTTATTGAATCTGAACTTGATTCTCTTTTCAATGAGGCCTTAAAAGAGCAAACTAGATTTGGAAGACAACTCAGTAGGTCATTTCTTCCATCATTTGTTTCCAGTAGTTCTATCAATATTTCTAAAAATTTCAATAATTATGGTCAGGCAAAAAGTAGAGCTAGCTTCATAAAATTCTTTGCTGAAACTGGCGGGAATCTATTAAATGTAAATGCCATTAGTGAAAATATAAATGACGACTCTTTAGCTTATTTTCAGTTCCTGAAAGCATCTATCGATTATAGAACTTATATTCCTTACGGAAGGGAGAGTACATTTGCCTATCGATTTCATGTTGGAGCAGCAAAACCTTATGGAGAGTTCTCAAGAGGCTTACTACCTTATGAAAAATATTATTTTGCAGGAGGTAGTAATAGTATTAGAGCTTGGGCACCAAGGCGCTTAGGGCCAGGTAGTTTTGTAGAAACAGATGAGGAGGGAAATTTTATTTATAATTTTGAACAACCAGGTGAATTAATCCTAGAGACAAGTATAGAGGTAAGGCGAAACCTGATTAGTTTTTTAGATGGCGCACTTTTTATAGATGCGGGAAATGTCTGGTCATTTTCCGAAAATGGCAAGCCTGGAAGTGATTTCCAATTAGACAGGTTCTTAAATGAAATCGCAATAGGTACAGGTTTTGGCTTAAGAATTGATTTTTCGTTTTTAATTATGCGTTTTGATCTGGCCTTTAAACTATATGATCCTGCAAGAGACCCTGGCCAGAGATGGACGATAGATGAATGGAACTTAGGGACGAAGAATAATTATGGCCCTACTTTAAATATTGGTATTGGTTATCCGTTCTGATTTTTCTTTTTCCTAAATATATTTTTAATATCCTCGAAAGATTCCTCAAAGCTATCAGCAATATCTTTAAATACTTCTTTATTGTCTTCAGTGAAATGATTGAATTCCTTTTCCAAGGATTCCTTGTTGCGCTTCAATTCTTGTAATCGTTCCTTTAATTCAAGCTTTTCTGAAATATTGCTACTGCTTATTTCTGAAAATAATTCATCTATTTTCTTTCCTGCCTTGCTGAAGAATTCTTCTGCTTTGCCTTTATTTTTTTCCATTGCTGTGGGTGTTTTTTATTTCACTAAGTTAATAAAATCTTACATAAAATTAATGGTTTACATACTACATCTAAAAGTAGAAAGGAGGATGGAAGATTCTACTTCAATTTTACTTGCCTTCCTCTGTCTTACTTTGGTCATTTAATGAATTTCAGGATGATCTTTTCTTATACCACTGCATAATTCCAAAACTTAGAAAAAAGCCTGAACCAGTGCCTTCCATAATAATGATAAAAGAGATCAAAAATGCGTTGAGATAATTGCCATAAGGCTCTACATTCTTTATTTCTTGTAAAAACTCAGGATTCGACAGTAAATAAAAGAAAATAAAAATTGCAAAAGCTAGTGATGAGCTAACCGCAGTAAACATTCCTGTAGCTATTCCTTTAAAATAGTTGAAATCACTATTCTTAATTGATTTGATGGAATAAAATACACCTGCCCCCATAGTGAAAATATTTAAGACACGAAGTTCTTAATTATGCTCTAATCCTGCTGCTTTCATGATTAGAAAATAGGCAGTAAGTCCTATGAAAACCATAATTCCACCCATAATTCCATTGAATTCAATTGAATCTTTTTTCATTACTTTTTAATGATTGGTTTACAATTTCAACACAACATCACAGTAATTGTTGTTAATTTCTTACATTCCATTTTTTTATTTGTCAAAGTAGAAGGCATTAATTACAGCATTTCATCGAATTATCCGTGAATTTCCTTCCTTATCCTGTATATTTGCATTCGAAGATTCAATAATTAGTTTTGATGCTAAAAAAAGCACTTAAATTAAATTTCATATCCTTATTAATTATTGGGGTGTTAATGTCTGCCTGCATAAATCAAGGGGGTAGAAAATCAATGCCAAAGAGAAAACCATTACCCTGTCCGGTAAAAGATTGTTAATTTATGAGAAAAATAGTTATTGCCATAGATGGATATTCAGCCTGCGGAAAGAGCAGTACTGCAAAAGAAGTAGCAAGCCAGCTTGGATATAGTTATATTGATTCTGGTGCCATGTATAGAGCGGTAACTTTGTATTTCCACGAAAATTATGTTACAATTGATAATCCTAAGGACGTTTCAAACGCTTTAGATAAAATAAATATTTCATTTGTTTTTAATGAAAGAAAAGCAACAAGCGAAACTTATTTGAATGGCTTGAATGTTGAAGAGGAAATTCGGAAAATGTATATTTCAAATCAGGTAAGTAAAATAAGTGCAATCTCCGAAGTGCGTAAAAGTATGGTAAGTCAGCAAAGGAAATTGGGAAAGAAAAAAGGAGTAGTTATGGATGGTAGGGATATCGGCTCAAATGTATTTCCTGATGCAGAGTTGAAAATATTTATGCAGGCAGATTTAGATGTAAGAGCGGAAAGGAGACAAAAGGA
>QNXU01000065.1 GCA_003973485.1 Bacteroidota bacterium
AATCAATATTTTGATTTTCAAGTGCAAACAATACGGACTTTTCCTTCAAAAAGGCTTGCACTTGCTGAAAAACTATTATACTATAATCACTGCCAATATAGATAGGAAATTCTTTTTTGTTATTTAATCTGTTTTTAAGCAAGCCCTAGTTAATTAGGGTTAGCATATTTGATTTCTTCACCCAGTTTTCTTGCAATTCCAAATCAGAAAGTGATAGCAGATAAATTTAAACTTTTGAAAGAAATAGATTTCATTTTCTTAAATAACTGAAATAAAAACAGTGAATTCTTAGCGCTATTTCACTACCACCATTCCCAATAAATTACCAATTTCCATCTTAGCCTGATTTAACTGCATTAAATACTGTAAAACCATTTGTTCATCCTCTTGTGAGTCAGCACCTTTTAGTTTCTCTGTATTTTTATCAATCAAATGAAGAATGGAGCGATGTTTTAATCTTAAAACATGGATATAAATTGAATCATTTAAAATATGACGTTCATGAGGAGTATATATTTCGAATTTTTTCTCCCAGTTTTCACTCAATTCATACCGATCTGTGTATAGTGAAAAGATTACTTCCCTAACTTCTTCAGAGCCATTTTTAATAAAGTAAGCTTCATTTAAAATTGTCCCCTCTTTTAAATGAGACACAAAATCATTGAGGATTTTCACATAAACGGGATGTATAAATTCAGTATCGGATAATTCTTGTAACAAGTAATCTATCACTAATTTATCATCCGCCAAAGGCAGTTCAGCATAGGTGAGTAATAACCTTATGCTTTCTCTTTCCTGTAGTGCGGCTACATCAAAAGGCGTGTATTGTTTTTGAATTTGCTCAGGCGCCTGATTAAAACTTTCACTTAAGTAATTAGCCTGACGCTTAGTAATGTCTCCCTTATTCTGCTTTTCACGAAGAACTACCTTATTTTGCTCTGCAATTAAAAGTGCCTCATCTATTTCCAGTATATCGCTACATTCTTTAATGTAAATAGCTCTTTTAACGGGATCAGGGATTTTGGAAATGGAGCGAACAATATCCTGTATAGTTTCCGCTTTTTTAATCGGATCCTGTTTGGTTTCTTCCAACAGTAAATCCGATTTGAAACGAATGAAATCCTTTGCATTTTCTTTTAAAAAGCTTTTAAAAGCTTCGTCACCCATTTTTTGGGAATAACTATCAGGGTCTTCTCCATCAGGAAAAATGACAACCTTAACATTCAACCCTCCTTCCAAAATCAAATCGATGCCTCGCATGGCCGCTTTCAATCCTGCTGCATCTCCATCGAATAAAACAGTTACGTTCTGCGCATACCTTCCAATCAACTTAATCTGCTGAGTAGTAAGTGAAGTTCCTGATGAGGCCACCACATTTTCAACACCAGATTGATGCAAAGAAATAACATCTGTATAGCCTTCTACTAAATAGCAATTCTCTTCATCTCTTATGCTTTTTTTAGCTTGAGCTATTCCATAAAGCACTTCACTTTTATGGTAAACATCCGTTTCAGGTGAATTTATATACTTGGGTTGCTTTTTATCATTTATCAGAATTCTGGCACCAAAGGCAATGGGTTTTCCAGAAATAGAATGAATTGGGAAAATTACTCTATTTCTAAATCTATCGTAAGTTTTATCTTCTTTTTTGATGATCAAACCAGCTTTTTCTAGCAAGTCTTCAGAATGACCTGCTGCTTTTGCTGCTTTTATTAATCCATCCCATTGATCTAAGGTAAAGCCTAGATCAAACTCTTCAATTGTAGCATTTGAAAAGCCTCTTTCCTTGAAATAGCTTAAACCAATGGATTTTCCCTCTGGATGATTGTGCAGTAAATCTTTAAAATATTCTGCGGCAAAGTTTAAAACGATATAAAGACTTTCCCTTTCATTATAAGCTTCTTGCTGTTCCGGAGAAGATTCAGTTTCTTCAATTTCAATTCCATATTTATCAGCCAATTGACGAATGGCTTCAGGGAAATTTAACCCTTCCAAATCCATAATAAATTGGATGGAATCACCAGCTTTACCACAACCAAAGCATTTATATATACCTTTATTAGGTGCAACTGAAAAGGAAGGTGTTTTTTCATCATGAAAGGGGCAACAAGCCCACATATTTTGACCTTTCTTTTTAAGTGGCACATAGTCGCCTACCACCTCCTCAATTTCGGCTCTATCCTGTACTTCTTGTATGGTTTTTGGACTTAATCCCACAGAATTATTAAATTTTTTTACTTTTATTTAAACTAATTCCAACTTATTTCCCGTATGAATTGTTAGCTAATTTGATAAAGTTTAACTTGCAACAATTTCAAAGCAAAACTACGATTTTTTTTAATTATAAAAGATATATATGGCTGTTACTAAAGATAGCATAATTAAAGCATTAAGCACCGTTGATGATCCAGATTTCAAAAAAGATTTGGTTACGCTTAATATGATTCAAGATGTGAGCATTGATGGTAATGCCGTTTATTTTACCGTTGTATTAACCACTCCTGCTTGTCCGCTAAAAGAAATCATCAAAAACGATTGTATTAATGCCATTCATAAACATGTAGATAAAGATTTACAGGTATTTCCAAACATGACTTCTAATGTTACTTCAACTAGAAGTTCTGCACCTTTATTACCCAATGTAAGAAACATTATTGCCATTGGTTCTGGTAAAGGTGGTGTAGGAAAATCTACTGTAACAGCTAATTTAGCAGTTTCTTTAGCTCAAGAAGGTGCAAAAGTAGGTTTGATTGATGCTGATATTTTTGGTCCTTCAATCCCTACCATGTTCAATTGTGAAGCTGAACAGCCAGAAGTAAAACAAGTGAACGGTAAAAATGTAATCGTCCCTATTGAGCAATATGGAATTAAACTTATTTCCATTGGCTTCTTAACCCCGCCTGATAATGCGGTGGTTTGGAGAGGTCCGATGGCAAGTTCAGCATTGAAACAATTCATAGGTGATACAGATTGGGGCGAATTAGATTATTTACTTATTGATTTACCTCCGGGCACTAGTGATATTCATTTGACATTAGTACAAACAATTCCAGTTACGGGTGCTGTGGTAGTGACTACTCCACAGAAAGTAGCATTAGCTGATGCTAAAAAAGCAATAGGAATGTTCAAGCAGCCACAAATTAATGTTCCAATTCTGGGATTGGTTGAAAATATGGCTTACTTTACACCTGCAGAATTACCAGACAACAAATACTTTATATTTGGAGAAGGCGGAGGCTTTAAAATGAGTGAGGATTATGAAATTCCATTCTTAGGACAAATGCCATTGGTACAGTCCATTCGGGAAAGTGGTGATTCAGGTTATCCTACAGCAATGAAAGATGGCCCTTCAGCAGATGCATTTAAGGATTTAGCACAAAAATTAGCCCGACAAGTTGCTATCAGAAATGCCAGCATGGCGGGTACGAAAACAGTTGAAATGACGAGTTGAAATCAATAAATTATGGATGTTTTAGATAGAATAGAAAAAGCATTGGATTCGATTAGACCTTATTTAGAGGCTGATGGTGGCAATGTTAGGATTTTAGATTTAAATGAAGGGGTTTTGCGTCTTGAATTATTAGGCGCTTGTGGCAATTGCCCAATGTCTACTATGACCTTGAAAGCTGGTGTTGAAGAAGCTGTTAAAAAGGCAGTTCCGGAAGTAACTTCTGTAGAGGCCGTTAACATAACTTCAGCTGATGATCCAAATGCAGAACTACCCCACACCATGAGATAATTATCTTCTGAATTGATGTTATTTTCAGAAGATAATTTTGGATTCAATTCTGTTACCACCTATTACTTGGTTTTAATTTGAAGTCTAATTAAATTTAGACAAAACTGTTGAAACCAAAATGAAAAAACTACACCACTCTTATTGGCAGCACCTCTTTGGGAGTGGTATTTTTATTTATTTAATTTTCTTGAATCTCCCACAAATTCAAGCTCAAGAAAGATGTGCTGTTCCTCAAATATTAGAAGAAAGAGAAAAAAAATATCCAGAATTAAGTACTGAAAAATTCGAAAATTGGATCTCTGAAAAAAAAGAACAGAGAGCCCAAAGTTCCCAAAGAAAACAATCTAATTTAGTTCAGATCCCTGTTGTATTTCATATTATCCATAATGGAGAACCTATAGGAGTTGGTGGTAATTTACTTAAAAGTAAAATAGATCGTCAATTAGAAATATTGAATGAAGATTTCAATAGATTAAATTCCGATACTACTGAAACTTTAGATGAATTTCGAACTCTTGCAGCATCTTTTGAAATTGAATTTATTTATGCCAAGCAAGATCCTGATGGCTTCGAAACAAATGGGATAGTAAGAGTACCTGGAAGTCAGGCTTCTTATAACTACCAAGAAAGAGCAATCTTAAGCTCCGAAAGCTATTGGCCCGCAGAGGATTACCTTAATATTTGGGTTGCTGATTTAGCAAATGGCAGCTTAGGCTGGGCAGAATTCCCGGTTTCAAATTTGGCTGGATTAGATGCTGCATCTAACAATAGGTTAATTGATGGAGTCACTTTGGACTATGTTTATTTTGGTGACAATCCAGATAGCCCCAGTTTTGAAAGCAAAGGAAGAACCGCAACACATGAAATGGGGCATTTCTTTGGATTGAGACATATTTGGGGCGATGGAGGTTGCACAGTTGATGATTATTGCGAAGACACCCCTACTGCCAGCAGATCAAGTACTGGCTGTGATTTAAGTAAAAACACATGTGAAAGTTTGGATATGGTACAAAACTTCATGGATTACACCAATGATGCTTGTATGAATATATTCACAATGGATCAAAAATCAAGAGTTAGGACTGTAGTTGAAAACAGCCCTAGAAGAAAAAGCCTAACGGAATCAATTGGACTTGAAGCTCCCCCAGTTTACAATCGTGATTTAGGATTAGCGGAAATCAATTCACAATTTACAGGCAGTTGTAGTGGCAATTTCACACCACAAATCATAATTAAAAACCAGGGACTTTTCCCATTGGAAGAATACAGCATTCAATTATTTGTTAATGATGAATTAACCGAAACATTAACCTTTACTGAAACATTAGAAAGTGGTGAGGAAAAGGAAGTATTCTTTTCACTTCTTAATTTTGATGAACCAGCTGAATATTCCATCTTTTATAGCCTTAACCTAGAAGGCAATTTCCAAGATGAACGTTTAGAAAACAATCAAAAAACAGAATACTATCAAAAATTAGAAGCAGGAAACTTACCTTATGAAAAGAAATTTAATAACAATATTAATGCATGGTTTATAAGAAATGCAGATGCAAAAGAAACTTGGCAGCTTTATGATGATGCAATAGGAATTCCCTTTTATGAAAACAGACAAAATTTTGGGCAAAAAGAAGAAATCATCTCTCCTATTTTTGATTTCACTACATTAGATGTACCCGAATTAAGCTTTGTTTTTGCACAAGTAGATGATTCAATCCCAAACAGAGTAAGTATTTATGCTTCTTATGATTGTGGAAGAACTTTCAATGATTTGATTTTCACCAATACTATTACCGATTTATCCACTGCCTATGTAGTCGATTCAGTTTTCACCCCGCAATTTAGATTGGATTGGGACACCGTGAAAATAGATTTAAACCGATTGAGAGATAAGGAATCGGTTTGCTTTAATATTGTTGCGGAAAATAGGCTTGGGAATAATTTTTATATCAGTGAATTTAAAATTAACGAATCGAGTAAAAAAAACAGGGAAATAGATATTGTAAGATGGGAAGATATAAATCCACTTTATTGTGAAGAAAGATTAGAAGGGAAACTTGTAGTCAAAAATATTGGAAGAGAAAATATAAGTAATTATAAAATTGAGATTTTAAACAATGGTTCTCTTATTAAAGACTATGTGCTGAATGAAGAAGTAATTGTGGCAGGACAAGAATCAGAAGTTGACATATTAATTGAACAAGCAGAAGAAAATATTGGTGAATTTGAAATCAGAGCAATAACCAACAGTAATGAAGGAGAAATTGTGAATTCCTTTTTCCTTCCTTTTGAAAATAATTGCGATGAAGAACTTCCCCCCTTAAGGTTAATTTTCAATGGCAGCAATAGTAATAATTGGTTTGAGTTTAATCCTGAAAAGGATAAAGGTTGGGAATATAGCACCAATAATTTTGCAGTCAATAGCAATTCCTCTCAAATCGCTAAAGAATCCTCCGAAGATTGGTTGATAAGTCCACTTCTGAATGTAAGCAGCACTAATTATCTGGGATTAATATTTGATGTCTCCTATAGAAAAGCTTTAAGACAATCTGAAAAATTTGAAATTTATCTTTCTGATGATAATGGAAAAAATTTCAACACTTTAATATACAGTAAATCAGGAGATTCACTAGCTACATCCTTTGGTAATGACGTACCCAGTCAATTAGTATGGAGAAATGAATTTGTTGACCTCTCCCCTTACGTTTATAGAGATAAAATACGGCTTGCATTTAAAATCACACATGACAATGGTCAAAATCTCTACTTAAAAAATATTACCTTTTTTGTTGGACAATCACCACCACCCCCCTATCCTAATGTAAGAAAACCATTTGTGATTTATCCAAATCCTGCTAAAAATGACTTGAATCTGCACTTGAATTTAGATATTGCTGAAGAAGGATATTTTCAAATATTAGATATAAAAGGAAATGTTATTATAGATTTCACAGAACCTAAAATCTTAAATCAATTTATAAGCTTCAATGTATCGCAATTGGCCGAAGGCATGTATATACTTCGACTGAGAACTAATAGATTCTCCGCCTCAGAGCGTTTCATGATTCAAAAATAGCTTTTCTTTAAAAAATCTTTCGATTTTAAATTTACAAATTACAATTCATACGTAGAATTCTAATTGATATGTTATTTTTACATTTTGATATGTTATTTTTACATTTTAGTAAAATTTTACATCCATAAATAAACTATCTGGTTTAGCGAAAAAAATTTTATTAAACACAGTTAATTAAAACTCATACAAACTGAATATATGAGAATCGGAATTTTTTTTGGGGGACAATCAAGAGAAAGAGAAATATCTTTTGCAGGCGGAAGAACGGTATATGATAACCTTAACAAGTCTATTTTTGATGCTGTTCCTATTTTTATAGATAGTAAGGGACACTTCATTTTGCTTAATTGGCAATATATTTACAAAGGAACTATTCGTGATTTTTACCCTCCTGTTAATTTCTTGCCAAAATCTGATTTACCTGTTCAGATTTATGCCGAATCATTAAATAATTTATCTGATGAAGAATGGGATAAATTAATTGCAGAAGTTGGACAAAAAATCAATCCGGCCGACTTCAAAAAATATATGGATTTTGCATTCTTGGCTCTTCATGGGCCTTATGGAGAAGATGGAAATATTCAAGGAATTTTAGAATGGAATGGTATTCCGTTTAGTGGAGCTGGCATATTACCATCAGCAATTGGAATTAGTAAAATTGCACAAAGACAATTTCTTCAGCAAGCTGGATTTGAAGGACCTAAAAGTCACATTCTAAATAAAAAAGACTGGAACAATCAATCTCATCAGAATATTTACGAAAGCTTAAAAAAAGAATTAGGTCTCCCTTTAGTTATAAAAGCACCACATCAAGGCTCCTCTATAGGGGTTAGTATTTTGAGTGAAGATGACCCCATAAAATTTGAAAAACTTGTTCAAAAAAGCTTTTTCGAACTAGATATTAAAAAGCAAGAATGGGATAATTATTCCAAGGAAGACAAAATTGGCTTTATAGCAAAATTAGTAGATATCAGAGAAGGTATTGGCTTACCTGTTATTACTGAAGAAAAAATGCTATACACACCTGATGATCTTCTGGAGTTTGTCAATAATGCATTTGAAGGACAAAAAGACAGTATAAAACTTAAAGCCATTGATTCTGAAAATGCCCTTTTAATTGAGTCATTTATTGAAGGGAAAGAATTTTCATGTATTGTTATTGAGGATGAGCATGGCAGGCCTATCGCATTACCTCCTACCGAAATTAGAAAAGGAAAAGATGTTTTTGATTATCGTTCTAAATATTTACCTGGAATAAGCAGAAAAATCACCCCAATTGATGCACCTCAAGACATTATTGAAAAAATAAGAACACAATGTGCTGCACTATTCAAAGCTTTACAAATTGATGTTTATGCAAGAATAGATGGTTTTATCACTAAAGAAGGAAAAGTATTCTTAAATGATCCGAATACAACTTCTGGCATGCTACCATCTTCCTTTTTCTTTCATCAAGCAGCTGAAATAGGACTTAATCCTTCTCAATTTTTAAGTTATATCATCAGAACTTCATTAAAAGCGAGGCTCAAAACGGGCAAACATCATTTTGAACTACAAAAAATGATTACCAAGCTTGATAATGCCATAGAGGGCTTGAAAAAAGAGGCTCAAAAGAAAATCAATGTTGGTGTTATCATGGGAGGATTTTCAACAGAAAGACATATTTCAGTGGAAAGTGGTAGAAATATCTATGAAAAACTCTCCTCCTCTGAAAAATATTTACCAATACCGATATTCCTAAGTGGAAATGAAAATCAGCATGAATTATATGTTTTACCTATTAATATCATGCTGAAAGATAATGCTGACGATATAAACGAAAAGATACAGAATTATAAAATTCATCCTATAATTTCTCAAATCAAATTTGAAAGTAGCGAGATTACGGAAAAATATTCTGGAATTGGAAATACAGAATTAAAGAAAATCTCCTATTCGGATTTGCCTAATTTAATTGATGTCACCTTTATTGCACTTCACGGCAGGCCAGGAGAAGATGGAGCCGTTCAGGCAGAACTAGAAAAATTGAATATTCCTTATAATGGATCAGATGTTGAAAGTTCGAAAATCACCATCAATAAATATGATACTAATGAAATCCTAAAAGATGCAGGCATTTCAGTAGCTGATCACCGATTAGTTTATGAAGATAAATGGCAAAGCAACAAAGAAGCAGAAATAGCGGTAATTGAAAAGCAATTGAATTATCCCTTAATTGCTAAACCAGCTGATGATGGCTGCAGTTCGGCCGTTAAGAAAATAAAAAACAGAGCCGAACTAGAAGCTTTTGCTGGAATGATGTTCCGTCCGCAAGCTGAATTCATTGAAGATTTAGCTAATATTTTAAAGCTTAAAAAGAACGAAGAGTTTCCTCAAAAGAATTTCTTTCTATTAGAGGAATTGATAGAAAAGAAAGACGCTAAATATTTCTTAGAAATAACAGGTGGCCTTTTAACACATTTCAAGGAAGATGGTAGCATAGAATATGAAATATTTGAACCATCGGAAGCGTTAGCAGGTGGTGAAGTTTTAAGTTTGGAAGAAAAATTTCTTGCAGGGGAAGGTCAAAATATAACCCCAGCTAGATATACTCCAGAGGCAGGAAATTATAAAACAGTGGCCGAGCAAGTGAAAGCCACTTTGAAAAAAACAGCAGAAGTGCTCAACATAACAGGCTATGCTAGAATTGATGCTTTTGTTAGAGTATATGAGGATTTAAAAGTAGAAACCATTATTATTGAAGTTAACTCTTTGCCAGGTATGACACCGGCTACTTGTATTTTTCATCAAACTGCAATCAATGGCTATAAACCTTATGATTTTATTGATAAAATACTTGCTTTCGGAACTGAAAAAATGAAAAAACAAACCATTACAAAATGAAGCTAAAAGCTAATTCTTTAAGAGATTTACTAATACACCTTGGTATCATAATAGGACTAGGTATCATCATTATATTGACATTCTTTTATATCTATCTTCCGGTTACCACACATCATGGAGAGAGCATAACAGTTCCTCAATTGGAAGGTGTTCATTTGGATGAATTGGATGAATTTTTATTAGAAAGAGATTTAAGGTATGAAGTTACTGCAGATTCTGGATATTCTGCAGAATATCCTCCTTTAACGGTTTTAAGTCAGAATCCAAAAGAAGGCAAAAAGGTAAAAGAGAACAGAAAAATCTATGTTTCATTGAATGCAACAAGCCCTCCTAATGTAAAAATGCCGAAATTAGTAGATGGCTCATTAAAAAATGCGCAAATGGTTTTAGAAAGTTATGGCTTACTTTTGGGCGAAATCAGTTATGAACCTCATGAATTTCAAAATGCGGTATTAAAACAAAAACTGAATGGTGAAGAAATTGAACAAGGAACAGATTTACCAAAAGGTTCTACCATTGACTTGGTAATAGGAAATGGGTTAGGAAGGCCATTTTCTATGCCAAATGTAGTAGATAATAAAAAAGAAGAAGCCGAATTCATCATCATTGGAAGTGGGCTGCAGGTAGGAAAAATAAGAACACGCGAAGATGATGAAAAAGCTGCTGGAATTGTATTACAACAATACCCTGAAGCTGGGACTTCAGTAAGAACAGGAAATAAGGTAGACTTATGGATTGTGGCACCTAAAAACCAAGATGAATTATTGACTCCAGAAGAAATATGAGGTCATCCTGGCTAAAAATATTTTTAACGCTTGGAGCTCTTTTCCAATCGATGATTTTCTATGGGCAGATTACCGAAAGTCCCGTAGGGCATCTCTCAGAAAAGAACTCCAACTTTCAAATGAGGCAAATAGCCAGTCAAGACACTATCAGCATACCTATTTGGGATGATTTTTCCTATAAAAGTCAGGTTCCAGATTCTAATATTTGGCTACACGGAGAACATGTTTTTGTCAATAATGGATATGCTTACCTTCCTCCATCCTATAATGTAGCTACTTTAGATGGTTTTGATGGAAATGGACTCGCTTATAATACAGAAGATGATTCAAATGGGATTGGGGATAGTTTAGTTTCAAAACCAATTGACCTATCTACCTTCGATGTAAACTCAAATATTAACCTCAGCTTTTTCTGGCAAGAAGGATTTGGAGGAAATGCTCCTGACAACCAAGATTCATTAAAATTAAGCTTTAAGAATGTAGACGGTAATTGGGAATTAGTGCAGGGCTTTGGTGGAAATGGAAATTTAGAAAGAACATTATTTTCACAACATTTTGAAAGAATAAATGAAGCTAGATTCCTTCACTCTGGGTTTCAATTCAAATTTGAGGTAAAAGGTAATTTGTCAGGTGATTTCGATATTTGGAATTTAGATTACATTTATTTGAATGCTGGCAACACTCCCGTAAACACACAAAATAATGCTTATGATTCTTATGAAGACCGTACATTTTCTGAGAAACCCAAAACTCCTTTTGGTAATTATAATGCTATTCCATTAAAACATCTGAATGAAAATTGGTTGATAGAAAATATTGATACAGCTTCTTTTATTTACAATAACCTTTGGGCAGGCAATGCCAATAATTTCTCTTTTGGAACTGAATTTTTCAGTACTGTTTACGATACATTAAAACCTAATCAAACGATAGATTCACTAGAAGTTGATGGTGTGTTCTTAACAGACTTACAGGATACTGCTCAATTTATTTATCACCCTGAAAATAAAAATCAATTTATAAATTACTTATTGACTGAAAAGGAAAATGAGGATTCTGTTTACTTAAATTTTCAATTTAATTTAGGAACAAATGACAGTTTATTTTTTGAAACCATAGATGGTGTAGCGATATATTACACAGAACTAAGCTTTCGACAAAATGATACAATATCCACAATTATTCCGCTGCATGATTATTATGCCTTTGATGATGGAACGGCTGAATCAAGGGTTCAACTTAATTCCAGAAATTTTCAATTAGCCCAATCCTTTGATTTAATTGGTGAGCAATTTCTAACTGGAATTGATATATATGTACCTAATATTGGTCAAAACACCTCCACACAAAACATCACACTATTAGTTTGGGATGATTTAACCTCAAATACTGATGATATATTGAGAGCAAAAAATGTTTTGATTAATGAAAGTGAAAGAGTAAATCAATTTCAAAGATTTACTTTTGATAGACCTGTCTTGTTGAGCGATGAATTTTTTATAGGATATAGAGAAGAAAATGACATTCCACTTTCCATTGGTTTTGATAAAAATACTAATAGTGCATCGCGTTTATTCTATAACCAGAGCGGAGAATGGGAACCTAATATTACACTTAAGGGTAGCGTGATGATTCGTCCGGTATTTAGTCCGAAAGATGTGCCCGTTGCCAATGATGATAAAATAAACCAAAGACTTGAGGTGAAAATTTACCCAAACCCTAGCAAAGGAATTATTAAACTAACACAAGAAGTAGATCAAATTGAAATTTATGATTTGAAGGGGAGATTAAAAGTAAGTGAAACAAACATCAACAGTGGTCAATCGATTGATATTTCCCATCTACCAGATAATCTGTATCTCATAAAATTGAGAAAAGGAAATAAGTATTCTACCTTAAAGGTGATGTTGAGGAAATAGATTCGCCTAAAATCAATTTCTGAATATCTTAGCATATTAAAATATTGCTGTAAAGCAGCTTGAGAATGTAATTCCTGTGAAGAAAGAAATCTAATGATTGTCCCAGAGTTGGTGTGCCACTGACCTTGGGTAAGTGGTACACCGAGCTTCTGAAACAATATCTCTGATTCGAAATCTAGACGCTGGCTATATTAATCCAACGTCTCATCACTGCCCATCAAATACGCTTTGATGAAGTCATTCAAATCACCATCCAAAACGTTCTGAACATCCGTTCTCTCTACTCCTGTTCTGGCATCTTTAATTAATTTATAGGGATGCAATACGTAATTTCGAATCTGAGAACCAAAATCAATTTTCTTTTTACCTGCTTCCACCTCACTTCTTTCAGCATTTCGTTTCTCTACCTCCATTTGGTAAAGCTGGGATTTCAACATTTTCATTGCTTCTTCCCTATTGCCTAACTGCGTTCTATTAGCCTGACAAACTACTACTATTCCAGTTGGCTTGTGTGTTAACTGCACCTTAGTTTCCACTTTGTTTACATTCTGACCACCAGCACCTCCAGAACGAGAGGTATGCAATTCAACATCATTAGGATGGATATCAATTTCAATAGTATCATCCACAACAGGGTAAACATAAACAGATGCAAATGAAGTATGCCTTTT
>QNXU01000066.1 GCA_003973485.1 Bacteroidota bacterium
TACTTTATCCCCTGGGTTTATTCGTTCGGGTGAATAACCGACTTTAAAATCTTCGACATAATTTAAACCTGATTCAGCTGCTTCTACCTCAGCAGGATCTTCCTCAGATTTATCTCGCATCTCGGCTAAATCCTTGTGACGATATAAAGCAGAATCATCTAAATTCACTTTAGCATCTACTGCTAATATTTTGTTATCAGATGTCTTCAAGACTGGATTAATTTCAAACATAGATGAATCCGTAGCATCATAAGCATTGTAAAGAGAATGGATGAATTTCACCATATTTTTGAAAGCATCTCCTTCCAAACCTAATTTGAAAGCTACTTTTCTGGCTTGAAATCCTTGTAATCCAACACGAGGATCTATCCACTCCTTAATAATTTTATCTGGTGTGTTTTCTGCAACATCCTCAATATCAACTCCACCTTCAGTAGAAGCCATGATTACATTGCATCCTTTTGCTCTGTCCAATAAGATTCCAACATAATATTCTTTTGGCTCATGTTCACCAGGATAATAAACATCCTGAGCTACTAATAATTTATTGACAACTTTGCCTTCTTCACCTGTTTGATGCGTAACTAAAGTACCGCCTAAAATTGCTTTAGATTTAGGTGCAACATCTTCTAAGCTTTTTGCTAATACAACTCCATTTGAGTCAGTTTCCTTCACTTTTCCTTTACCTCTTCCTCCTGCATGGATTTGCGCTTTAAGCACATACCACTCAGTTCCAGTCTCGGCATTCAGTTTTTTAGCAGCTTCAGTAGCTTCTTCCGGTGTATCGGCAACGATTCCTTTTTGAATGGTTACTCCGTACTTTTCAAGTATTCCTTTGGCTTGATATTCGTGTATGTTCATTCTTGGATAATTTTTGTGCGAATGTACGGCAATAAATATTATTATTCAACCAGAAATGGCAATATTCAAGTGAAAAAGTGTTGATGTATTTCAGTAGCTATGTGTTAATGTCTGTATGAGGATAGGTTTTCATGCTAGCAGAATATCTGCTTGAAAAGCTTACAAGCTTTTAAAGATATGGATAGATTCAGAATTTGGGATTTTTAATTTCGAATTTCAGATAATTAAACTTTCATATTTCATTTTTCACCTTTTCATTATCTTTGAGCCATGAGCATATTAAGAGCTAAGAATATTCAAAAGCATTATGGTGAGCTAAAGGTTCTAGACGGTATTGATTTTCAGCTGGATCCCGCTAAAATTAGTGCAATTGTAGGACCTAGTGGAGCTGGAAAAAGTACTTTATTGCATATTTTAGGCACTCTAGATCAGGCCGATAGTGGCGCACTATTTTTTAATGATAAAGATATTAGTCAACTTAAAGGAAGTAGACTTTCCAATTTTAGAAACAGTTCAATTGGTTTTATTTTTCAATTTCATAACCTTCTACCAGAATTTACAGCTGAAGAAAATATCTTGATCCCCGCTTATATTTCAAAAAAAGATGAGAAAGTTTCTTTGGAAAGGGCAAAAGAATTGATGAAAATTTTAGGCATTGAGCAAAGATCTCACCACAAACCAGGTCAGCTTAGTGGTGGAGAACAACAAAGAGTAGCTGTTGCAAGAGCTTTAATGAATAATCCTTCGATTGTATTCGCTGATGAACCTAGTGGAAATCTTGATTCTAAAAATGCGGAAGAACTCCATTCTTTATTTCTTAAATTAAGAGATGAATTAGGCCAAGCTTTTGTGATAGTAACCCACAATAAAGAATTAGCTGCCCTGTCTGATGAAAGACATGAGATGAAGGATGGGAAACTGGGTAGGTTGAACTAAGTTGACAGTTAACAATAAATAGCCTTTGGCTATTCCAATTGACAAAATCTCCAGCTCTCTTTTTACATTATTATTCACTTAAACAGAAATTTTGTCTACTGTCTATTGTTTACTGTTTACTAAGTATTTCCCCTAATTGAAATTTCGGTTTTCTGCTGATTTATAAGATGATGATGTAGCCCATATTTGTAATATCATTCATCAAAATGGAATCATCATGAAACAATTATTCATCATCTCAGCGATTTTAGCACTTCTACTAGGGTTCAATATGAATTCAAAAGCCCAAGACGTTTATTTTTCTCAATTTTATGCCAATCCTATATATTTAAACAGCGCCTTAGCTGGTTCTGAAGGAAATCCTAGATTAACATTAGCCCACAGACAACAATGGAGTAATTTACAGGCTTATAATGCCTCTTACTTTTCATTTGACACACCACTTGGTAAACAATCTGGGGTAGCTATTCATGCTTTAAATGATCAGCAAATGGATGGAGTTATTAATAATAACGCTATTGGTACTTCCCTATCTCACAGAATTGAATTGAATAACAGAGCCATAATTGGCGGTGGTATCACTCTAAATTATTTTCAAAAATCATTTGATTGGAACAAATTAACTTTTGAAGATCAAATGAGAGCTGGAAGCAGCAATCGATACCCTACTGCTGAAAGATTTGGTCAATCCAGAACCAATATGGTAGATATTGGAGTTGGTTTTGTTTATGCAGCCGAAAATTTGATTGCTGGATTAAATATTTCGCACATCAACACACCTAAAGAACGATTTAATCCTGATTCTGATGCTATTCTTCCGAGGAGATATACTGCTCATATAGCTTATCAAATTCAGAAATATTCTTACAGTAAAGAAGCTTATTCAATTACTCCATCTATTGTATATGAAAATCAAGCTGGAAATAATTATTTAAACCTTGGAGGATATTGGAATAATAATTTTTTGACTTTTGGTGCATGGTACAGAGTAAAACAAGCTATGGTTTTTACTGCTGGTTTTTCATTCCAGCAATTTAATTTAGGCTATAGTTACGACCATAGTTTACAAAATGAACAAATAAATTATGGCGCAACCAATGAATTTACTTTATCATACAGATTTCAATGGAAAGGAAAAGACCCTAGTAAAAATTATAAGGGGAAATGCCCTGACCTATATAAAAGCTTAAGATAAAGCAATACATAATAAATAGATCAGCAGAAGGTTTAATTTGTGATACTTACTTCATAAAGTACCTTTTAAGCATCTCAATAAATGCCTAACAGGCACTATTTAAAATATTTGGGGAGTGATGACCCCAGATGATGGATGATGATGAATTGGGTAGATTGCTTTGCAGTCTGCCCTTTCTATTTTATAAATCTTTCCACTGAATAGCATCAATAAAAACCATAAACAAGATTAACATTTTAGCTTCTCATTTTCAGCTTGAAATTAAAAAGCTTAATTTCGCTTTTATAATTTTATGGAAATGATAAAAACAGCATACATAGTAGATATAGCAAGAACTCCGGTTGGAAAATTTGGAGGCACATTAAGTAGCGTAAGACCCGATGATTTGGCAGCTCATATCATTAAAAGTTTATTAGAAAGACAACCAAATTTTGATAAATCACTTTTGGAGGATGTGATTTTTGGTGCAGCCAATCAAGCTGGTGAAGACAATAGAAATGTTGCTAGAATGGCAGGATTAATGGCAGGATTACCTATTGAAGTTGGTGGAGTTACGGTCAATAGACTATGTGCTTCTGGCTTGCAATCCATTATGGATGCTAGTCGTGCCACCATGTTGGGTGATGGAGAAGCCTTTATTGCAGGCGGAGTTGAAAGTATGACACGAGCACCCTTTGTGATGGCCAAAGCGGAAACAGCTTATTCAAGAACTCCTGAAATTTATGACACCACTATTGGGTGGAGATTTATTAATCCAAAATTGGCTGAAATGCATTACCCTTTCGCTATGGGTGAAACGGCTGAAAATGTGGCTGAAAAATGGAAAATAAGCAGAGAAGCCCAAGATGAATTTGCTCATAATTCACAGCTTAAATATGATGCGGCTCATAAGGCAGGAAAGTTTAATAATGAATTAGTTCCTGTATCAATTCCTCAAAGAAAAGCAGATGATATTATTTTCGATAAAGATGAGCACCCGAGGCTTTCATCCATTGAAAAACTAAGTACATTAAAGCCTGCCTTCAAAAAAGACGGTTCTGTTACTGCGGGGAATGCTAGTGGAGTTAATGATGGTTCTGCTGCTAGTTTAATAGTAAATGAAGAAACTTTAAAAAAATTCAATTTGAAACCAATGGCTAGAGTGGTCAGCATGGCCATTGCTGGTGTAGGTCCTGAAACCATGGGTATTGGGCCAGTACCTGCTACCCAAAAAGCCTTAAAAAGAGCTGGATTGAAAGTTTCAGATTTGGATTTGATTGAATTAAATGAAGCTTTTGCTTCTCAATCCATTGCCTGTATTCAGGATTTAGATTTGAATCCAGAAATTATAAACGTAAATGGTGGTTCTATTGCGATAGGTCATCCATTAGGTGCCAGTGGAACCAGAATATCCGCGACACTATTACATGAAATGCAAAAAAGAGAAAATGTGAAATATGGTTTGGCTACTATGTGTGTTGGTGTTGGTCAAGGTGCAGCCATAATCTATGAAAAATTATAATGAAATGGATTTAGAAAGAGCAAAACGTTTTTCAGCATTTATTTATTACATACCTGCAATCATTATAATAATGGGGAAGCTGCCCATACCAGAGATGGCATTTCTTGTATTACCTCTCCCCTATTATGCGGTATTTTATTATTTATATACCAAAACAGAAAAATCTGAACGAAATAAAATAGAATTTGCGCGCTTAGCTTTAGTTACTATCGCTCATTTTGTATTATATTATCTAATGTTTCATGGATAGTATTTTTTCAATTATTAATTTTGAATTTAATTCCCTTTAAGACAATAAAATCAAAGAAAGATGAAGCAGTATCATGAATTAATGAAGTATATTTTAGATAACGGAGTTCAAAAAGGCGATAGAACTGGAACAGGAACAATCAGTGTATTCGGTTATCAAATGCGTTTTGATTTGTCCGAAGGATTTCCAGTAGTAACCACCAAAAAACTACATTTAAGATCTATCATTCATGAATTGCTTTGGTTTCTGAAAGGTGAAACCAATATTAAATACTTAAAGGAAAATGGAGTTTCCATTTGGGATGAATGGGCTGATGAAAATGGTGAATTAGGCCCTGTTTATGGCTCTCAATGGAGAAATTGGCCAACTTCTGATGGAAAACATATCGACCAAATCAGTCAAATAATTGATCAAATAAAAAACACGCCAAATTCAAGAAGAATAATGGTCAGCGCATGGAATGTAGCAGATGTTCCGAATATGGCATTGCCTCCATGTCATGCCTTGTTTCAATTTTATGTGGCTGATGGAAAATTAAGTTGTCAGCTATATCAACGTTCAGCTGATGTGTTTTTAGGTGTGCCTTTCAATATTGCATCCTATGCTTTGTTAACTATGATGGTAGCGCAAGTTTGTGATTTAGAACCAGGTGATTTTATTCATACTTTGGGAGATGCTCATCTTTATTCCAATCATTTGGAACAAACGGAATTGCAACTATCAAGAGAGCACTATCCTCTTCCGAAAATGAAAATCAATCCGGATGTTAAAAACATTTTTGATTTCAAATTTGAAGATTTCGAATTAGTGGATTACCAATATCATCCACATATAAAAGCTCCAGTTGCTGTTTAAATTATAAAGAATTTGAAAAAGATCAGTCTTGCAATTATATTTCTATTCCTAAGCTTCTGTAGCTATGCCCAGAAATATGATTGGTATTTAAATGGTCAAGTCATTAAGGGGTTCATTTTAAAGCATAACGAATATGTAGGTCATTTAGCTAATTCTCGGCCCTCTGCTATTGAGTTAAGTTTGCAACAAAAGCTTAACGGGAAAAGAGAATGGGAAAGTCTATACAACAAGCCATTATTAAGCTATGGTTTATCCTATTATAATTTAAAAAACCCAAAATTAGGACATTTGATTGTGGGATCAGCAGCTATAGATTTGCCACTTAAAAGAACCAAAAACACTGGCTTATATTTCCGAATTGGCACTGGCTTGGTTTACAGTACAAATCCTTATGACCGAGAAACTAATAATCAAAATAATATGATTAGTAGTGCTTTAACAGTGCTTTTACAGACCAGATTGACATGTGAGATTAAATTAAATGACTACATTTATCTTACGCCAAATCTTAATGTGACCCACGCAAGTAATGGTGCTTTAAGGGCTCCTAATAGGGGTGTAAACATCGTCACCGCTAACATGGGTATGTCCTATAAAATCAAAAGTCAAGAGGAACAAGATCGTCAAGAAATTACTCCTGTAGAAAAAATCCCACATCAAGTTTATATAATGATTAGTGGGGGGCAAAATACAAGAACATTGCAAGTTAGAGACCCAAAGCCATTTTTCAATATAGTTTTATTTGGTCAAAAATATATTAATAAAAAAAGTGACTTAGGGATAGGAATAGATTATTCACACAGCTATTCTTTAAAAGAACAAATAGCTACTAGCTGGTTCAGAATTTATGATGATGAAGAAATTACTGATTTTAAAAGGTTAGGGTTACTGATTGGACATGAACTGAAATTTGGTAAGCTTGGGATCATAACCCAATTAGGAGTATACATTTATAATCCGAGTAAATTAAGTATGCCTTTATATCAGCGCTATGGATTGCGCTATCAGTTTCATGAGAATATTATGGCTCAAATTTCTTTTAAAACACATGCTGCTACAGCTGAACAAGTAGAATTAGGAATTGGATGGAGATTTTAAAACGATATAAAATATACGCATTTTTGATCCTTGCAGGTTTTTTATTCCAATCTTGCGATTCTGAAGAGGCATTCGATTGTTTTAAAAAATCAGGAGAACTGACTACAGTTAGAATTGATAATTTTCCGGATTTCGCAGAATTATTAATACATGATGATATAGAACTAGAAATAGTTGAAACCGATCAGGAGTACTTTGAATTGACTTATGGAGAAAATCTGATTGCTAAAATTGTTATGGATCAAAACAAGGATTCACTAAGCTTTTTTAATGAAAACTTTTGTGGGTGGACTCGAGATTTTGAAAGGCCTAAATTAAAATGGTTTACAAACAAAAGTACAATTAGGATAAATTGTTTAAGCAGTGGTAAAATCACAGTGGAGGATACCTTAAGAAATGATTTTGTTATTCGAATTCAAAATGCCACAAATGAAGTTGATTTAAATTTAAACAACAATAACACAACCTTATTAAGTAACTCTTCTTCCAATTTTCAGATATCAGGTAAATCTAATGGTTTGAGGATAGCCGCTTATTTTAATGACGGCAAGTTTGATTGCAGTGAATTAATAGTAAATAGAGCTAATGTATTACAAAGAGGTTATAATGATATTATAGTTAATGTAAAAGATAGTCTTGTTGGTAGCATTGAAAATGCTGGAAGAATACTTTATAAAGGTAACCCTGGGGTTAAAGTAGAAGTTAGTAATGGAGGAGAGTTAATTCATTTAGACCAAGATTAAAATGGATCTTACAAAACCTACCTTATTACTAGATGAAAAGAAATGTAAGCAAAACATTGAAAATATGATTAGCCGAGCTAATCAGTTCAATTGTAACTTGCGACCACATTTTAAAACGCATCAGTCTTTAATTGTTGGAAACTGGTTTCGAGATTTAGGAATAACCCAATGTGCAGTTTCCTCATTAGAAATGGCCAAATATTTCTTTAATGGAGGTTGGACTGATATTACGGTTGCATTTCCTTTAAATATTTTAGAACACACTATTGTTAACGACTTAGCAGGCAAGATTAAATTAAATTTGTGTGTCGAATCATTTGAGACAGTTAAAGCCTTAAATGAATTCTTAGAACATCCTGTTGGCATATTTTTAAAAATAGATGCAGGATATCATAGAACTGGGCTTGATGCAGAAAATTTCACTGAAATAGAAGCTATTCTTAAAGCTTTGGAAAGTAATCATCTTATTACAATTAAGGGCTTTTTACAACATGCAGGGCATACATATGGAGCAAAAGGAAAAGCAGAAATTGATGAAATTCATACCTATACATCTGAAAAGATGATCAAGCTAAAAGATCATTTCTTAAAGAAATATCCTGATGTCATTATTTCAAATGGCGACACCCCAACTTGTAGTGTTTCGGAAAATTTTGAGCACATAGAGGAAATGCGTCCAGGAAATTTCGTTTTTTATGACGTAATGCAAGCTGAAATTGGTTCTTGTCAATATGATGATATTGCGGTTGCCATGGCTTGTCCGGCTGTAGCCAAACATGCAGATAGAAATGAAGTGATTATTTACGGAGGTGCAGTTCATTTCTCAAAAGACAGAATAGAAAAAGATGGCAAAACCATTTATGGGTTAATAGCTGAAGAAAAAGAAAATGGATGGGGAAATCCCATTTCAGGCTGGTATGTTAAGAAATTGTCTCAGGAACATGGCACTATCCACGTTCCTGATGAAGCTTTTGATCAAATTAAAATTGGTGATTTATTATATATTCTTCCAATTCACTCTTGCCTCACTGGCAATTTAATGAGTAAATATTATACGCTGGATGGAGAGGAGATTGAGATGTTTCGGTATATGAGTTAGAAGTTTGAAGCTCGAAGATGGAAGTTTGTTCCAGTACTTAATCCTTACTTCTCTGTTTCCATATAATCCAAAGTCAAATTAATGAAAGCCTTAACACCAGTTAGCATTCCGCTTTCATCAATGTAAAAATCAGGTGTGTGATGTCCGCCTAAAGCTTGACCTTCTGGTTCTTGTTCTGGTTTTCCGCCAATGAAGAAATATAAACCAGGGATTTCATTTTGGAAATAAGAGAAATCCTCAGCACCAGTTACAGCTTTCATTAGATGTAATTTATCCTCTCCTACTGTTTTTTGTAAAGAAGATACCATTTTATTGGTCAAATCAATATCATTGTAGGTTAAGGGTGCATTTTCTACTATTTCCACTTCAGCAGTTGCTCCGGCTATTTCTGCTATGTTGGTTGCGGTAAGTTTAATTTTTTCATGTATCATTTCTCTCATTCCTTCATCCAATGTTCTGATTGTTCCTTCCAACATGGCAGATTCTGGAATGATATTAAAACGATTTCCTCCTTGCATAATTCCTACAGTCACTACAGCTGCCTCTTTGGTTAACTCTGAATTTCTGGAGACAATGTACTGCAAACTATTGATGATTTGAGCAGAAACCGCAATGGGATCAACGCTAGCCCAAGGAGTGGAACCATGTGCTTGCTTACCTTTAATATTAATAGTGAATCTATCAGAAGCCGCCATTATGCCTTCTGTTTTGTATTTGATATGTCCGACTGTGGTTCCAGCATTAATATGTAAACCAAATATAGCTTCTACATCAGGATTTTTTAACACGCCTTCTTCTACCATCATTTTGGCACCTCCCCTTTCACCGGCTGGAACACCTTCTTCGGCAGGCTGGAAAATAAATTTAATAGTGCCTGGAATATCTTCTTTCATTTCACTAAAAACTTCTGCAACTCCCATCATAATGGCAATGTGAGTATCATGACCACAAGCGTGCATCACACCTGTTTCTTTTCCATTATATTCGGTGACTACTTCAGATTTAAAAGGTAAATCATTTCGCTCTGTAACAGGTAGAGCATCAATATCTGCTCTTAAACCTACAACTGGTCCAGGCTTTCCGCCTTTCAAAATAGCTACAACTCCAGTATGAGCAACACCAGTTTGCACCTCCAAACCCAAACTTTTTAAGTGCACAGCTATCTTCTCACCCGTTTTATATTCCCTATTAGATAATTCTGGGTTTTGATGAAAATGTCTTCTCCATTCAATTACCTTCTCTTCAATAGCTTCTGCTTTTTCTAAAGCAATTTTATGTAAATCCTGCGAAATGGATAGTGACGGGATAATAAATAAGGCAATGAGAATTGGATATAGCTTTTTCATAGAGTTTAAATTTTAATCAAGCTTAAATATATTGAAATTATTTAAGGAATTGGAGGAAATTGAATATAACAGCAAATAGCTCCTGTTGCTTATAGCACGAGCTAAGAAGCTCGCGCTAGCATTTTACTTCAACCTCGTTTAAAAGCCAATTTTGATTCGTTTGAATCCTTTTCATCAAAAGAATAACCATCCAAATTAAAGCCTTTCAAATCCTCAATCTTTTCAATTTGATTCTTAACAATATATCTTGCCATCAAGCCTCTAGCCTTTTTGGCGAAAAATGAAATTATTTTGTACTTCCCATTTTTAAAATCTTTAAACTCAACATCAATGATTTGGAAATTCTTCTTCAGTTCTTTTTTATTAACTGATTTAAAATATTCGTTTGAAGCCAAATTGATTAAAATATTATCCCCTTGAGATTTAATATCTTTTTTTAGCTGCTCAGTGATTTTATCTCCCCAAAACTCATAAAGATTGTTTCCTTTATCTGTTTCTAATTTAGTGCCCATTTCCAATCTATAAGGCTGAATCAAATCTAATGGTCTGAGCAGACCATACAATCCCGATAAAATTCGGATATGTTGTTGAGCATAATCATGTTCTTCTTGGGTAAAATCCTCAGCCTCTAAGCCTTGATAAACATCGCCTTGAAAGGCAAGAACTGCTTGTTTGGCGTGTTTTGGAGTACGCTTTTTGAAATTATCATATCGCTCAACATTCAATTGAGCTAGTTTATCACTTATGCTCATCAGCTCTTGAACCTCTTCTTCTGATTTGGTTTTAAGTAATTCAATTAGCTGATTGGTTTCTTCATTAAAACGAGTATTTGTACTTCTTATATCAAATTGATTCTCAAAATCCAAGCTCTTGGCTGGTGACAATATTGCAATCATAGTTTTTTCTTATTTTGAAATATAAACTTAGCACTTATTAAAATGTTACAATTATTAGATGTAAGAATTTGAAATCCAAACTGACTTCTAGCTTCAAATCACCCTTTGGGGGCTAGGGGGCTATACCTTCGTTTCATCTCCTCTGATATCCGCTTTGGTCTCTTACTTTTAGCATCTAACAAACACCAAAAAGTTCTAGCCTCGGCTTTGGTTTGATCAGTTTCCGGATTGAAAATACGGGTCATCCTTTCAGACTTTACACCTTCCATAGAAGCCACCCAAGTTTCTGCCACAATCTTTTCATTGGGTCTAATCTCTTTTTTATAATCTATTTCATGCCTCAATGCTACCCAAAGATTAATTTTATCATCATCTTGACCTGAAATATGTTTCCAATGTGCTTCAGCTACATCTTGTACCCATTGTAAATAAACTACATTATTGATATGACCCATAGCATCAAAATCAGAAGCTTTGGGTTCTATTTTGAGTCGGAATTTATTCATTTGAAAATGATTGAAGTATTTGCTTTAAGTTTCCCATTCACCAAATTTTCCTGACCATAAACAATATCTTTTGGAATAACTTTTAAAGCTTGTGATTTGGATGATAAATTATGGATTATATACAGCTTTTCTTCATCCAAAACCCGAGTAAATGCCAATAAATTTACATTTTGATTATCAAATTGCTCAATCCCTCCTTTTGTCAGGATTTCATTTTGGTTTCGCAATTGAATCCACTTTTCATAGTGATTGAATAATGAATTAGGATTATCTATTTGGTGGCTTAGTGGATTTACCGTTTTATCTAAAGTAAATTCAGGATCCATCCACCTAGTTCTTAAACTATCACTTTTAGCAGTAGTCCATAAAAATGGTTCTCTGATATTAGGGTCAGGTTTTTTGCCCAACATACCGATTTCTTCACCATAATAAATATAGGGAGTTCCAGGCAAAGTCAGTAGAATAGAAGCTGCCATTTTAGCTTTATTAGTATCTCCCTTAAAATTACTCATCACCCTGTTTTGATCATGATTGCTAAGAAAAATAGCATCTTGATAATCTTCTGTAGAAGATTTAAAAACTTCTCTTTGATTAATCAAACGGCTTACCAAATCTTCATTTTTTAGATTAACCCATTTTGGTCCTTCAATGGTTGCCGCTACATTTTTACCCTGAATAACTGATTGCTGAATGCTTCCTGCCAAATCAAAATTGAATAATGCCGGTAATCCTTTTGCAAACTCCTTCACAATTTCAGAAGAAGCCCAAACCTCTCCTACCAAATAAACATCCGGCTTAATTTTCCTCATTTCATCTCTGTATTCCTGCCAAAATTTATATGAATCTTTTAATCTATCATCAGGAAAGATATGTTTGGCGGCATCTAATCGAAAACCATCCACTCCTATATCTTCCAACCAAAATCTACCGATATCATATATTTCTTCCCGCACTTTTGGACTATCGAAATTCAAATCCGGCATCCCTCCCCAAAAGAAGCCATAATAATGTTCTTCCTCCTTTTTATTATCCACAGCATGCCATTGGGTGATATTATCTGAATCTTGTGTCACTTCCTTTTTGGCAATTTGATCGGCTATGCTATCACGATCAGCCCATACATAATAATCTCTATAAGGATTGTCTTTACTCATTTTAGCTTCCTGAAACCAAGGATGATCAGCAGCAGTATGATTGATGATCATATCAATCATCACTTTGATATTTCGTTTATGTGCCTCTTCAAGAAAGGTTTTAAAATCTTCCGTAGTTCCATAATCAGGATGAATGGCTTTATAGTCTGTAACATCATATTTATGATAACTGGGAGACGGCATAATGGGCATCAGCCAAACTGCTGAAACGCCTAATTCTTCCAGATAATCTAGTTTTTGAGTAGCTCCTTTGAAATCCCCTATTCCATCCCCATTTCCATCTGCCCACGATTGAATGAAAATTTCATAGGCCACTCCATCAGGAAATTCTGCTATTGATTTAGGCTCATTTTCTTTCATTTCTTGAGGATTACAGGCATTTAAGATTAATAAAAAGGCAAGATATAAAATTGTATTAGTGCGTTTCATGAAATGAGAATTTCTATTTATGTAAAAATAGTTTTTATTCGATTCTTGTAAAAACATAAATAAAACTATTATTTTTGTATCCAATTGAATACAGTTTGAGTATGTACTTAATTGAGAAAACTTCTGAATTTGATAAATGGTTAAAAAAGCTAAAAGATTTAAAAGCTTAAGCGAAAATTTTGATCAGACTTCAAAGAAT
>QNXU01000064.1 GCA_003973485.1 Bacteroidota bacterium
TTCTGGCCCTTGTGCTTGCAGCTCATAGTCATGAAGATTATTTGACTTTAGGTAGTTTCTAACTGGACCAGTGGCGTCCATAATAGACTTCTTAAGCCCTGTTGCTGTAGGTTCTATAAGTGCGGTTGAAATAGATTTGCTTGTTAAAGTTTTTAGATTTTTACTCTCAAATTCACTTAATTCTCTCATTAAAATTTACTTAATATTTTTAAGGATTTCCACTCCTATCGCTCTTGCCATTAAAGGAGGGACAGCATTTCCCACCAATGTATATTGAGGCTCCTCATTTTTACGATTATTTCCTCCAGTAGAACGTTTACCTTGAAATACAAAAGTATCGTCAAAAGACTGAAGTCGAGCCATTTCTCGAACTGTTAACGCTCTTGGAGCCCTATAATGCACATAATCATCAGGAATTGTCATTATAGTTGAACTCTGTTCATCTGGCTTCAATAGATTATAGTTTCGTTTTTGAGATCCGACACCTTCTTTTTCTAAACGATCTTTGGCAAGCTTATAGCTACCTGCTTCAATTATTATTTGAAGACGTTTAACAACATCATCATTTTGTTTGCTTGTTCTATGGTTATTTAATTCATTAAAATCTCTTTTCCCTTCATTTAAAGCTTCTTCGCTTTTGACATAAAATGCTTTTGTCATCGGAAATCTTCCATTTAATCGTCCTTTTCTACTCCAATCAGCATATGAAATTCCTTTTTTAGAAGGCTTACCATTTATATCACGTTGTTTTATTAAAGATTTCATCTTTTCGGAAGTTCCATTGTAATACATCTCTAAATCAACATGCTCATAACGCTTTATATCTTGATCATTACCAATGAAATCTAAATCATGTAATGCTTCAAATATTGTGACTTTTTCGCTACTGCTAACAGTTGCAGGTACTTCTTTTATAAGTTTTTGATCTTTACGGCATCCTATGAACAATACCCTTTCTCGATTTTGAGGCACCCCATAATTTGAGGAATTAGCAACATAAGCATCTTCAATTCTGTAGAGCCTAATGCTATCCATGATTTCTGATAATGAACTTAATTCCTTTTCTTGACAATTTGCTTCAACACGGGAAATACATTCATCAAAGTTTGATATATATATTCTTAATGCTTCAATAATGTCAATATATTCATTTTCAAACTCCTGACCTATAGAAAGATTATCAAATGCTTTATTAATATTTTTAATAATGGTTTCTGGTTCTAAAAATTCAACGAACTCGTTGAAATGATCAACAAAAAGATCATTATCCAAATAATTTACATCCTTTTCTCTAATGATATCTTTTTTGAGCTTAGCTAATTCTTTACTCCTGATTAACATATTCAAACCATGCCTAATAGTACTAATATCTGAATTAGTTTTACTGGTTTTGTAATCAACAATTTTGGGAGTTAAGGTGCGAAACTTAGACTCAACAGCTTTGATATATTGTTCTTTTGCATCATCTAACTCTTTTTCGCTTTTAGCTTCAAAATCAATCCTTCTAGATAGACAATCTAATATAAAACTTTGGTGTGGAGAGGTTCTTTTTAACTTTTTGATAAAATGAATTAAACTTGGGAGTTCATTTATATCTAGTATTGATCTAATTTCCCGAAGAATCATCGACTTTATCTTTCCTTCCTCTTTAGTCAATATTCCCTTCACATTCTCCATCACAAAATACTTGGGACGAAGAATTTTTATGACATTTAAATAATTTGAAAATAAATCATCTTTTCTATCAAATTTTTTGCGCTTACCTGCCAAACTAAAACTTTGACACGGAGGTCCCCCACAGACAACATCTACATTTTTATCCTCTAATTTACTTAATAAATTATCTACAAAATCAGGTTCTGTTATATCTTGCTTAATAAATTCAGCATCTAAACCTAATTGATGATTATATCTCACTATATGAGTTAATTCACAATTCTCATTAATATCACTGGCAAGTAAAAATTTGAAAAACTTATTATTATGTTCAGCCTGCAAAAATCCTTCACTAAAACCTCCAGCACCAGCAAAGAAGTCAACAAAAGTAAATTGTTTACCATACAGAGGAAGTTGTTCCTTTACCATATTCACTGTATTACCTTCTTTGTAGGCTTTAATATGCTTGTGAAGAATATCTTTGATTTCTTTATTGGTATATATTTTCTTGATGGGATCGGAAAATAACTCTTCAGCTCGTTCCTTCAGATATTTCAGGTAATAGTTTACAGATTTATGATTTTCTAATTGTTCAGTTATAGATTGCGAATTTTTATCAAAGTATTCTGGATGAATTTTTTCTCCTGTAGATACTTTAACTTGGTTTCCCCCATTATTAATTCTTAAGTGAATTGGAGAAAGCCCCTTTTTATCTGGTGAATCTAAATAGAAATTAATTGAAGCCATTGATAACGGACATTTTTACGGACACGGACAAATTTACGGACAATATTAGGATATGCAAAAAAAGCCGATACTTTTTGAGCCAAAAAAAAAAAAATGAAATTAATTAATCTGTTTAATTTAGATTAAAGTAGTCAAACTTACCTTAGCCAATGCTAAAGAATCTAAGAAAACGCTTTGTGGTTGGGAGGATTATGAGAAACTTCCTTAGATTCCAAGTATTTCAAAAGCCAGCTCCCCCCCTTTTCAAAGCCATTTTAGCTTAAGGCTCAATTCCAATAACTACCAATGGAACAGCCGGAACTCCTCATCCTTGTATAGCCAAATCATAAAGTACACCTTCATATTAGACTCAGATTAAGTTTTAATAGCAATGTTTTATTTCTAATCTTATTGCTACAATTATTTGTTTATTTTCACCTTATCTTTAAAGCCTAATAATAAATTGATTGCTGCAATTACATTTCCGGATTTAGTTAAAGAGCCATCAAAATCTTTTCCTAGCATAAATCCAATCTGCTGATTCGCTCCAATATCATAGTCAAAATTTAAAGTAAATCTGTTTCCATCTTGTACATCTTCTTTTGAATACTCTCGAATCAAGTATTCAAAGGCAGCAGTGAATTTTTCGTTATCTGCTGTATATTGGAGCTTCCCTCCAATATCTAAATTATTAACATCTTCTTGCTGAATAAGGTCATTATTGTCTAAATATGAAAAATCAGGATTAACCATATATCTAGCTAGAAAAAGGAGAGAAATACCATCTTTTCCTTCATATCCACCAGTTAGCCAGACCCCTGCTTTTGTTAGTGCTTCTTCATCAAAATTATTATTAGGGAAATCCCATACAGTACCAGCTGAAAGATCAGCCTTCCAACCATAACGCTTTAATTTTAAATTTTGAACAAGCTTTTTTACCTCTTCAAATTTCTCGTTGGCTTCATTCTGAATTTTTTCGCTTATTTCTTCTTCCCTTTTTGCCATCTGGTATAAAATATTTTCATAAGTTTTAACCATTAACTCTTTAACGGGTCCGTCTGACAGTTCACCTATATTAGAAAGGTAGAGCATGCGTAAGGAATCTAACTCTTGAAAGTACCTATCACTGCTTTTTGCTTCTTCTACAAGTTCATTTACATTTCCAAATGCTTTTTTCCTAAGTTGCCTTAATTCATTAATTTTGTTCAAATAAGTTTGATCGATTTCATTTCCTCTTAATAGGGAAAATTTAATTCCTGTTGAAAATCTTCTTACATTATACAGGTTATCTGAATCCAATGAGTCAATGTTTTTGGTAGCAAAAGAGAATACAAATGTATTTTTAAAATTATCTTTAGTTTTGTTACTGTAAGACTCTTCAAGTGTTCTGTTATTTCCATCTAGTAATATCCAAGGAGCAATATCAATTGCAAACTCATTTGGTAAAGCTGATAGCCCTGAAGAAGATTGGTTTAATATTGTCATGAACCCAGTAGGATTAGTTGGGGTTAATATCTGACCATTAGAAATATCCAGTAAATTAGCAGCTGGCGAACTAGGGGCTCTAAGAACGTCCAATTCAATTTCATTATTATCATTTTCAGCTTCAGATTGGGCAAATAGGCTAATAGAATTAGCTAAAAATATTAAACAATAGATTAGTTTTTTCTCCATGATGATTAAATTAATTAATAAAAGTTATTCCAATTTTGAGATAATAGACATTACCGTCTATAGATTCTGTACCAACAGTCCATGATTTAGGAGTTTTTCCACCTTTTAAAGTTAAAGTCATTGTAACTAAATCAAATTCTGATTGGATATCTTGAGCATTCGCTACCACTTTTAAATCTGCCAGATTTAAATCATTATCATTTCCAAGTTCAAGAATTACTGAACCAAAACCTTGATGAATTTTCTGATCCTTCAAGGAAATCTCTACATCTGCATCCTGCCTGTAACCTATTGTTACAGCTAAAGAGATCTTAGAATTGTCTTTTTTTATTCTGTAAATATCATTTATGACTCTTTTCATTTTATTTTTATTTTACCTTTTTCATTAATATTTCCATCTGTAATCCAGTCGATAACTTCTCCTACTTTAGTTTTTAGTGCTGTCAGAATTAATCTTAACATCATCAAAAACCATTTTTCCATTAATCTTAGCTTCAAGCATTTTGGCATAAGGCCATAGAAACTTTAATTCATCTTTTATAACCTTATGTATCCAAGGAATTTTTGAATTCAAAATATTAGATATTGAACTAGATAAAGATTGGTTTTTCTCAAAATCAAGAATACCATACAAGTATTCAAAGACTCTTTGATCCCTTTTTTCTATGGTAGGTTCGGGAAGGTTTAATATCTTAATAGGTGATAGCCGTCTAATGACTAAAACAGTATTTGTATCATATTCTGAGGTCGAAATCTGTTTGCCTTGGTCTCTTGATATTCCTTTTAGACCAAGTTTTTGAAAGGCTATTTGTATTATTCTATCCATATACAAGCACAAAGGTTTTGATTGAGTAATAAAGTTCTTAAGTTCCTTTCATTAATACAATACCTATATTTAGGTATTTTGCACATTATCCTATTTCTACTAATTTTAATTTTATTTAGTGTAGGGTCTAAATAACCTTAGTTACTCTAATGATTTGGCTTCACAATTAAATCGTAACATCATTGGTATACATGTGGAAAAGCAGTAGATGCCTGGACATAGAGCATCTATGCAGTATCAGGCTCAGATACTTTTAAAATCACCTTAAACAGCGAATTCTATGTTATCTTAGGAGCAGCAGAACCAGCTTATAAATTGGATGTGCTAGGCAGTGATGTTCTCGCACAACAAGCTTTTTCTAAAATAGAGAATTTTACAATTGAAATTAACTCTGCTGATAAGGGAGCTAATATACAAGCTATCCTGCATTTGTAGAGCCTTACTTTATTAACAGGCACAAATTCAGGTAGATAAAAGCAAAGAGAAAACACTAACTCTTAGAAACGATATCGAAATCCAAAAGTCGGACTTATATAAGTACCTTCATGTTTCACTGATGCCTTTCGCACTGATTCATTTTTGTATTGATATTCAATATCTACTCTTCTTAATTCAGTAAATCCTCTGTTATAGGAAAGATTGCTATAAAAACTAAATTTGCTATTAACTCGAAATTCTAGTCCGGCTTCTGCAGAAACGGTCAGATAGAATTTCTCCTTAGTAAAATATGTGCTTTTAGTAGAAAAAATTAAGGTGTCATTGCGAACGCTACTACCCTCTCCCGTTCCTGATTGATATTCTGCTCCTGTGTTTTGCATATTGGTAAAGCTAAACTGAGTACCTATACTTGCCGTTCCGTACAACCAATTACCAACAAGTGGAACGCTAGCTCTTATTCTTAGGGGTATATGAGAAAAAGATTCAGAACTGTAACTTCCTGATCGGATAATTTCTTTGTACTCTACTGAATAGCCATTTTTTGCAGGACGAGTTGCTATTCCTGTTTCCAAACTAAATATAGAACTAATATTATAGCCCACTATAAAAGAAACACCGGGGATTTCAATTCTATTAAAATTGGGGGCTCCTATTGCACTTCCTTCATCTTGAACTATGAATTTATTTTGGATAAAATTAGCTTCGGTGCCCACATAAAGTCTTGATTGCGCATTAGTTTTAAATACAATTAAGACGAAGCCAATACTGACGAGTAAAGTTGATATTTTCATTGTTTAAAAATTTGGTTTTATATTTAACTATCTATGTAATGAAATAGTATAAGTTCTTTAGAAAAAAAGTCAATTATGCATTTAATCGAACTTTAAGTTTTAATTCACCGCTTTCTTTATAACAAATACACAAGCTCCTCTATTGCAATTGAATGCTTTTAAACTAATTTTGCAACTCAATTTATAAGACATGAAGGAAGCATCAGAATCACTCAATTTTTTAGAACATATTATTGCGGAAGATTTAAAGTCAGGTTTACCAAAAGAAAACCTTAGATTTAGATTTCCACCGGAGCCAAATGGTTATTTACACATCGGTCATGCGGCTTCAATATGCCTCAATTTTGGATTAGGTGAAGATCATCAAGCCCCTGTAAATCTGCGTTTTGACGACACTAATCCAATCAAAGAAGAGCAAGAATTTGTAGATTCAATTAAGCATAATATTGAATGGTTAGGATTTGAATGGGCACAGGAATGCTATACTTCCGATTACTTTCAACAACTCTATGACTGGGCGGTAGAGCTAATTAAGAAAGGGAAAGCTTATGTAGATGGACAATCACCTGAATTAATTGCAGAACAAAAGGGAACCCCTACATCACCTGGTAAGCCTAGTCCACATAGAGATAGGCCTATAGAAGAAAACCTTGAGCTTTTCGAAAAAATGAAAAATGGAGAGTTTCCAGCCGGTTCTTATGTATTAAGAGCTAAAATCGATATGGCTTCTCCAAATATGCTAATGCGTGATCCTTTAATGTATAGAATCTTAAATAAAGCTCACCATAGAACAGGTAATGATTGGTGTATATACCCAATGTATGATTGGGCGCATGGGCAATCTGATTATATTGAGCAAGTTTCTCATTCATTATGTACTTTAGAATTTAAGTCACACAGAGAACTCTATGATTGGTTTTTGGATCAGATTTATGATGAAAATAAAATCAGACCAAAGCAAAGAGAATTTGCCAGACGTAATTTAAGCTATACAGTGATGAGTAAGCGTAAATTATTGGAATTGGTACAAAGCAAAACCGTTGCGGGCTGGGACGACCCTCGTATGCCTACTATATCTGGACTAAGAAGAAGAGGCTATACCCCTGAATCCATTCGTAAATTCAGTGAATTATCGGGTATTTCAAAAAGAGATAGCGTAACAGATGTTTCCCTTTTAGAATATGCCATTCGCGAGGATTTAAATAAAAGAGCTACGAGAGCTATGGCAGTTATTAACCCTGTCAAGCTGGTAATAACAAATTACCCAGAAGGAAAAACTGAAATGTTAGAAGCTGAGAATAATCCAGAAATGGATAATTCAGGTTCGCATGAAGTTCCTTTCTCCAGAGAATTATACATTGAAAAAGAGGACTTTAAGGAAGAAGCTGGAAGTAAATACTTCAGACTGAGCATTGGCAAGGAAGTTCGTTTGAAAAATGCCTATATCATAAAAGGTGAGTCGGTTGTCAAGGATGAAAAAGGAAATATTATTGAAATTCATTGTACAGCTGATTTAGATTCACGTTCTGGAAGTGGAACTGAAGCCAGTATGCGTAAAGTGAAAGGGACTTTACATTGGGTTTCAATTCAACATGCGGTTAAAGCAGAAGTTAGAGAATATGACCGTTTGTTTTTAGACGAAGCGCCTGATGCTCATGGAGAAAAGAGTTTTATGGAATTCTTAAATCCAGAATCACTGAAAATCACCAAAGAAGCATATTTAGAACCATTTTTACAGGAAGCTAAGCTGGAAGATAAGTTTCAGTTCCAGCGTGTTGGGTATTTCACTTTGGATAAAGATGCTACTGCAAATCATTTGATTTTTAATAAAACAGTAGGATTGAAAGATTCATGGGCTAAAGCGCAAACAAAAGAAAAAACACAAGCTCAACCTCAGCAACAGAAACAACAAGGGCAAGGCAGAAGTCCAATAAATGAAATCCAGAAAATCAGTAAGAAATATACCAATTTATCTGGTGCGAAATTGGAATCTGCAAGAGCGGATATTGCAAAATTAGCTGAAGGCGTTAGCTATGATGAACTAGAACCACTATTTGGTACAGCCAAGAAAAAAGTAGGCACAAGAATTGGAGTAACTATTGCTTTGGGCGTGTTGTTGGAAAAAGGATTGGAAAGAAATGAAGCAATAGAGGCATTCATTAAAGCGGGCTTGGAAGATGATAATGAGTTATTGGTGGAAGAAGCTAAATTAATAAAATAGATCAGCCTAAGGTTTTATGAACCGCAATGATACAAAGCCGCAAAGAAAAATTATAATTGAAAGCAATCTGGAGTGAATTCAGATTGCTTTTTTTAGGCCTTTACTTATAAAACCGGTCTGACCTGCGGTACTGACCTAAATGAGTGCGTAGGCTGATGAATCAAATTGTCAAAATCAGACGATAATCAATTATTAATTCCCTAATCATTAATTACTAATTATAATAAATCCAACTCACTCATCTACCCAAGCAATTCGAACAATATCTTCTAGCTCAATTCTATAGTTCCCTTGCCTAATATGTCCATGGACAAGCAAAGCAGGTGGCAGTTCAGGAACTGTAAGCGTTTCATACCGCTTTTCTTCTGTTTTATTCACTTCATGACTCGATAATCTAACATCCATAATATTACCAGATTTCTGAATCACCTGAATCTTAGCTCCTATTGGGATATTTTTAATGGCTTTAAATTTTAAAGTACATAACAAAGAAAAGTAGTAGCTTGTTTTAATCGAACTGGATTCACTAATGAATGCCGGTCTGCCTTCGGCATTGACCTAATCGAGTGTTTAGGTTGGCAAATTAAATTGCTCTATTAATTGCATACTTCATGCTTCCCACTTCAAACTCCCAGCTTCTTACTTCCAATTCATCCTCCCCTTAATATCCTCTCCAAATCCACCTCAGAATAATTAATTGACTTAAGCGTTTTTTTATCCGCTTTACGATACACTAAATAAAAATCATCTTTCTTTTCAAAATAGGCATCTTGATTTTGGGATGCAAAATGATTTACCGTAGCTTGTGCTTCTTCTTCCGATCGGCAAACTTTACTCATATTGGATCTTTGCACCTCAGCGAATAATTCTGCAAACTTCTCTCCCATCCCAAATTCTAAAATGGCTCCTGCCAATACGTATTGCAAATCACATAAAGCATCTGCAGCCTCTACTACATCCTGATTTTCAACGGCTTCCTCTAATTCTCTTAACTCTTCTTTCAAAAGATTTAGTCTTAACTCCGCTCGGTTTCGGGCTGGTATTTGTGGCTCAGATAAAATTGGGTGATTAAATGTTTTATGAAATTCAGATACTGAATTAAGTGCTTCTGCTTCTTTCATTCTATATGTTTTATGAGATTAATAATTCTGAAATTTGAATTTATACTAATTGATTGAATTACCATATTCTTTTTTTAATTCTCTTTTATTTCAATAATCAACTTAACTTTGTATTCTATAAAAGAAAAAATATGTCTAACACTTGCCCTAATTGTAAATCTCCTTATGCTTATCCTACAGACACTTTAATGATGTGCCCTGAATGTGGTCATGAATGGAATCCTGAAGAAATTAATAGTACAGCTATCAATGAAGGTGTTTTACTAATAAAAGATGCCAATGGTAATGCATTAGAAGATGGTGATAGCGTGGTAATCATCAAAGATTTGCCTGTAAAAGGTGCTCCAAAACCAATTAAAGCCGGCACAAAAGTAAAAAGCATTCGTTTAGTAGAGGGAGATCATAATATCGACTGTAAAGTTCCTGGATTTGGTGCCATGGCATTAAAATCAGAATTTGTGAAGAAAGCATAATACTTAAATAAAAACTGATTCGTCTCTCTGCCGTTCAATTCTGTCTAACAAATATTACCATGAGCAGAGCATTTGTAAAGGAAGACGATCAGGAAGAAGCTCCATTTATACCACCAAGAGCTCCATTACCAGCAGGCGAATTGAATTATGTTACTCCATTTGGAAAGCAAGCCCTCTTGGATGAAAAAACTGCTTTAGAAAAAGATAAATCTGAAGTAAAGTTGATTGAAAAAGAACAAGACCGAAGAAGAAACATGGCTACTATCAATGGAAAATTGAAGTTACTAGAAGAAAGAATCAATTCAGCTAGAATTTTAGATCCGAAAGATCAGCCCAAAGATGAAGTTCGTTTTGGAGCTAAAGTCAAATTTAAAATGAATGCTAGAGTTCAAGCCTTTCAAATTGTTGGAGTGGATGAAGCGGATGTTAAGAAAGAAAAATAGCTTTTACAGCTCCAATTGCAAAAGCATTAATCGGTAAAAAGAAGGGAGAAAAAAGTGATTTTAAATTGGGAAAGGAAAAAAGAAGTATTGAGGTTTTGGAGATTCAATATTGAAAAATTATATGCTAAGAAAAATTATAATGACAAATAATAAATTCAAACTCAGCAAAATTAAAAAAGAATTAGAGCTTTCTACTGCAAGAAGTGGCGGTTCGGGAGGACAGCATGTCAATAAAGTAGAAACTAAAGTAATTTTAAGGTTCAATGTGCGGGATTCTCAATTGCTTTCAGAACACGAAAAAGAAACCATTCAAAAGGCATTAGAAGGCAAACTAACAAAATCTGGTGATCTAATTATTACAGCTGAAAACCATTCTTCACAAATCAAAAACAAGGAATTAGCTTACAAAAAAATGGAGCGTACCTTATCTAAAGCATTTGTAAAACCTAAAGTTCGGAAAAAGACAAAACCCACAAAAGCTTCTCAAAAAAAGAGATTAGAAAAGAAGAAAATGCATTCTGATAAAAAGAAAATGAGGAAAAATCCATTGGAGTAGTAAACTTTTCCAAAGTTTAATTGAACAATAACATAGTATTATTATAATTGATATTAACCAAACCAATAGTAACTTTGGAAAAGTTGATTAATGTTAAGGTTTTATCTTAAATGGTATTTTATTCAATATTATCCTAAAATAAAATTCACCGCCATTTCAATATGTAAATCCGTAGTGGCTAGCATAGGCAAATCAGCATCAACATCTTTCAATAACAAAGGCAATTCCGTACAACCCAGAATAATTCCATCTGCTCCTCTCCTTTTCAATTCCTTAATTTGATTAAGGTAAAATGCTTTCGCTTCATCTGAAAATGTTCCTTGTGTAAGTTCTTTGGACACATAATGGTGAGATTGATCTAAATCATCACCTTCTGGAATTATGACTTTCATTCCAAAATCATTTTCTAAAACTGAAGGAATAAATTTACCTGTCATGGTGGGTTTATTGCCTAATAAACCTAAAGTCTTGAGTCCTGCATCTTGTGCTGCTCTGCCTGTAGCAATGCCAATATGTAAAATAGGAATATCGATTTTAGGCTGCACATAATCGTAAATCATATGAGGCGTATTCGCACAAATTATAATACCCTCAGCTCCAGCTTCTTGAAGCTTTTTGCTAACTTCAAGATATTTTGCCTGAATCTTCTCTTTATTTTGCTCTCGCATCAATTCAATATTGATGCTATAAATAATCAATTCAGGATTAGCCTGCTTACCAATCACACCCCCCACCTTCTGATTGATTTGGCTGTAATATTCAACCGTTGCATGCCAGGAAGTGCCTCCTATTAGTCCTAAAGTTTTCATGATCCACTTTCATTATTAATTAATTCTAATATACAAATGATAGAAATAAACAGAGGTAACAAAGGTTACTGAAGTACAGCCCCCTAGCCCACAAAGGTGGAACATTCACAGATTAAAATAAGTATTACATAAATTATTTATCTATTCAAATCAATATAATTCATAAAGACTATTAAGGACTTATTTAAATCAAATTAAAAAGCTAAGAGAAATTCCTTGCTATTCCCCGCCAGCTGGCGGGTTAGAGGCTAGAATACCCAAATTCGGGTATTGTAAACTGCTACAAAAGCAGATAATTTGCATAAATTATTTATCTTGAAACAAAAAACCAACTAGACATGAATTACAAAACCAGCACACTCGTATTATTTCTAGCATTAATTGCTATGGTGATTTATCATTTCTCCACTATTGATAATGGAATTGACAAGCCAATAGAGGAAGAAGAAACAAAGGAAGTGAAAACCGATGATTACAGTAAGTCTCACTTAGATAAAGAATTATCCAAACATTTTGCAGATAAACTAGCAAAAGGGGTTGACTCCACTTTAGGGGATTTTATATCTTTTGAAACAGGAAAGGCAAAATTAGATAGTATTAAGGACTTCAGAAGAAGAAATCCGGGTAGAGCTGGAATCCATAATTCTTACGGCTATATTTTTGGACTTCAAAAAATGAGAGAGTTAATAAACAGAGTTGATAAAATTAACAAAACTCAAGATTCAGTGGATTTAACGGGGATCAGGGTTTACAGAACAATATCTTATTCAAAGAAGAGAAGACATTTTGATGTTTTTATGATAGCGGTAACTAAGGAGAATAAAGACTTCCCTGATTTAGGAAATGATGATTTAGATAAAGATTTAGAAGGTGTTTACCCTATTCTAAATGTATCAAACCCCTGTCCAACTGATTGTGATGATGATGATACAAATTAATTTTTTTTAAAAAGAGCTATTCAATTTAACTTCTCATAGTTTAATATAATAATGGATTTATTTATAGACAGTATAAGATACTTGTCAAATTTTTCTCCTTTAATCTTTTTCGTGATTCTATTCCTTAAAAGAAGATGTCATTTTTTAGTAATTGACCAAATTATAATAGCAATAGTCATACTTTCTTTCTCAACTGATATTACTTTAAAATACATTATTGATGGGAGAAATTATATCTATATATTTTTATATGTTTTATTAGAAACGCTATTGTTACTATACTTATTCCATAAACTATTAAAAAGAAGGAGTATCCTTATTTTATCAATGCTTTTTCTTTTTTTAATAACTTTAATTTTTGAATTCATTAT
>QNXU01000026.1 GCA_003973485.1 Bacteroidota bacterium
AAGTTCCCAGAAGGTTCAAAATTTTCCTGAGTTACTCTAGATCTATATGCTGGATAGTTTAAAAGATTGAAATAAAATTCCCAATCATTATTTTTAAGATACCAGTCTTTAAAATCCTGATCAGTTATTGCTGAGTTTTCCAGTGCATTTTCTTTTTTCACATAAGTATTACGGAATTCAATTAGAAAACTATCTTCAGGAAGAACTGCTAATTGCGCTATATTTTCAAGGGTGTCCTCCATTAAAACAATAGATGCCAAAAAGTTATTTATAGCTGATCCTTCACCTTCATATTGTAAAGTTTCATCAAATTCTGTTGGATCAATCGTTAGGCTTAATTGATCCCCCGGCCTTAGATACATGGTAGATATTTCTTCTCCATGAGCAAAGACTACCTTCTCAGCTTTATATATAGGTACATCAGTTTGGAAATTGCCTACTGAATCTAATGAAGTTGTTATGGTAGTGTCTTGAAGTCTTAAAGAAACATTGTCACCCTTTGGGTTAATGACTTTCCCCCAAACAGAGGTGGTGATTTCTTCTTTTTCCTGAGAGCATGAAGATAATAATCCTAAAACAAATAATGAGATTAGTTTGATAGTTTTCATTTGAATTAATTTGAAGTTTTGTTAATAAAACTAAAATATACGTTATACGAATTAGGTTTAAAAGGAATCGTGATATTTTTTATTCTTAAGAGACATACTTCTTTGCAATATTGGAGTGAAAATATTGCAGCAATCTACTTTTAGATGACTTTTGTTTTAAACTGAGCAATTCTCATCTTATGGAAAGTTTATGCATAAAAAAACCTCCACCGCTTTTGACACGAAGGAGGTAAAAAAAGAGGTCACGAGCGGATTCGAACCGCTGTGGATGGTTTTGCAGACCACTGCCTAGCCACTCGGCCACGTGACCTTATTCGCTTTTGCGATTGCAAAAATAGACATATTATTGCGCTTGTCAAATAGAGAACAAGAATAATTATTAAATAATTTGATCTTTATATTGAAAGGATTCTAAATCAATGACTTCAGTGGGTAAAACAAAAAAAAGCCATCTACTTTTCAGCAGATGGCTTTCATATTTTATTAAGAATTAGGAATTACTCCTTATCTTCTTTTTTATCGTCAGCTTTCTTCTCTTCTTCCTTAGCTTCTTCCTTTTTGGCTTCAGCTTTCACTTCATCAGCTTTTGGCTCTTCTTTCTTAGCTGCTTTCTTAGCTTCAGCTTTTGGCTCTTCCTCTTTCTTAGGAGCAGCTTTCTTCTTGCTTCCGCCTTTAGCATCATCTTCCATTTGTGTTTTCAATGCAGATAATGCATCTAAATCACCTAATGTAGATGAAGAAGCTTGTTGTTTAGGAGCTGATTTTTTCTTACCACCACCAGTCGCTTTCTTCTTAGGGGCAGCTTCTTCTACTTTAGAGTGCGTATGTAAGTGAGACAATACAATACGCTTGTCATCTTTTGAGAATTCTAATACTTGGAATTCTAAAGACTCACCTACTTCAGCCATAGAATCATCTGCTTTCTTCAAATGCTTAGTTGCAGCAAATCCTTCAATACCATACGGAAGCTCCAATACAGCACCTTTTTCGTTTTTGCTCAACACAGTACATTTATGCTTAGAACCAACAGTAAATACTGTCTCGAAAGTATCCCAAGGATTTTCTTCTAATTGCTTATGTCCTAATGCTAATCTTCTGTTATCAACATCAAGTTCTAAAACAACTACATTCAATTCCTCTCCTACTTTCACGAATTCAGATGGGTGCTTGATTTTCTTAGTCCAGCTTAAATCAGAAACGTGAACCAATCCGTCAATACCTTCTTCTAACTCGATGAACAATCCGAAGTTAGTCATATTTCTAACTACTCCTTTATGCTCAGTACCAACCGCATATTTAGTTAATACTTCTTTCTTGTTCCAAGGATCTTCAGTCAATTGCTTGATACCTAATGACATCTTACGCTCGTCTTTGTCTAAAGTAAGAACTACAGCTTCTAGCTCATCTCCAACATTGATGAAATCTTGTGGATTTCTCAAGTGCTGTGACCAGCTCATTTCAGAAACGTGAATCAATCCTTCAACGCCTGGAGCGATTTCCAAGAATGCACCATAATCAGCAACATTAACAATTTTACCTTTCACTTTAGAACCTACATCAAGGCCTTCAGCCAATGAGTCCCAAGGGTGAGAAGTCAATTGCTTCATACCTAAAGAAATACGTTTTTTACCTTCGTCAAAGTCAAGTACTACTACTTTCACTTTTTCGTCAAGCTTCAACACCTCTTCAGGATGGTTGATTCTACCCCAAGAAATATCTGTAATGTGCAATAGACCATCAACACCACCAAGGTCAATAAATACACCAAAGTTGGTCATGTTTTTGATCACACCTTCTAGAACCTGACCTTTTTCAAGGTTGTTCAAGATTTCAGCTTTTTGCTTCTCTAGATCTTTCTCTATTAATACTTTGTGGGAAACTACTACGTTATCGTTGCTGTAGTTGATTTTCACCACTTTAACTTCCATTTTCTTACCAACAAATACATCGAAGTCGCGAATAGGCTTCACGTCAATTTGAGAACCTGGCAAGAAGGCTTCAACACCGTGTACATCCACGATTAAACCACCTTTAGTTCTTCTTTTTACTAATCCTTCAATGATTTCGTCTTGGTCAAGCGCTTTTTGGATTTTGTCCCAAGCACCTACAATTTTTGCTTTTCTTCTGGATAAAACTAATTCTCCGTTTTTGTCTTCACGCTCTTCAACGTAAACTTCCACTTCGTCACCCACTTTTAAGTCAGGAGTGTCACGGAATTCATTAGTAGGAACTAATCCATCAGATTTGTAGCCAATGTTTAATACCACGTCACGATCGTTGATCGCTACCACAATACCTTTTACTACTTCCTGCTCTTCCAAGTCAGTAGCAACATTGTCGTACATTGCAGCTAATTCTTCTCTTTTTGATTTTGAGTAGCCTTCGCCAAATCCTTTGGTTTCAAATGCTTCCCAGTCGAACTCTTCGTTCTTTACGTTTTCTTGATTTTCTGCCATAATGTGTCAGGGCTCTTTAATTACAATGTCAATCCGAGCCAAGATTGCCATCGTTTTGGTTTACAAATACTTACCATTCCAGATAAGTCCATTCACTCGAACGGATTGCAAAGGTACGATTTATTTGGGAAGTCACAATATGTTGGGGCTCAGATAATAAAAATTCTATTGCTCAGCTGATTTGGAACTCCAAAGGCACCAAAACGCAAAAAATTTTAATTTGATAGGTGGCAAGTTGATTTCTAACAATCTTTATCTCAAGCTTAAAAGCTTTTATAGCAAAATCAAATTCTGTAAAAACTTTGCGTCTTCGCGCCTTTGCGGTTAAATATAGTTAAAATCAATCTTCTTTTAATTCGAATAGATGAGATTCAGGAAAAACAACATTATAGGTTTCTCCTACTTTAAATTCTGATTGATTGGATTTCACAATCAGTGATTGATTTCTAGAAAGTTGAAATTGATAACGATAATAATTACCTATAAACAGCTTTTCAGTCAGCTTTAATTTTAGTTGATATTTTGATTCATCCTCAGAATCAATCAATATATTTTCACTCCAAACCCCGAGTAATTCATTCTGCCCGTTCCCTAGCGTCCTTTTTGGAATGAGATTTACTTCACCCAAAATATTAGCAACAGATATAAATTCAGGATTATCGTAAACAGTTTTTGGTTGATCACTCTTTATTATATCTCCATTCTTAAGAATATGAATAATATCAGCAAGATAAAAAGCTTCATAAAGATTATGACTTACTAATATGATACTAGTATCCAGTTCATTTTTAACTTCCTTAATAGCGTCAAGTAGAATTTGACGCGTTGGAAAGTCAAGCTGAGTAAAAGGTTCATCCAGTAACAATACAGCTGGCTGTGTAGCCAATGCACGAGCTATTGCTAATCGTTGCTTTTCTCCACCGGATAATAATTCAATTTTATGAAATTTTACTTCTGTTAATCGCATCAATTGAAGCAGCTGATTTATTTGCTGCTCAGCAAAATCATCATTAAAAGCTAACAGAGAGTCTTTTAAATTTTCGAGTACCGTCCTATTATGAAGCAGATTAAAGTTTTGAGCTACATAAGCCAATTCTTCATGCCCTGCAACCAATACCTCCTCAGGGTTTTCTAATTCTTTTCCTTCAAAAAGGACTTCCCCACTATCAGTAGCAGTTAGCCCAGCTAAAATTTTCAGCAAAGTGGATTTACCTTCACCACTCTTGCCCATAACCACATGCGTTTCGCCTTCTTTAATTTTCAAATTAATTTTTGAAAGAATTGGCTTATCAAATGATTTGGAAATTCTGATAGCTTCTAAAATAATTTTAGCCATGGAATAATTTTTATATTACAGATGGGTAATTCAAAAAACTATGAGAAACACTGAAATTTTCCTTTTAATTTCCAGTCGGTGACATACCGACCAGAATAGAATCCAAGGTTGGTGACACACCAAATATCTACTTCGATTGAAAAACGGACAGGTTCACTATATCCTTAAATACCTATAAACAAAAAAAGCGAACTGATGTTCGCTTCATTTTTATATCTGCAAAAAGAAAAGGAATTAATCCTCTTTCTTATCTTCTTTCTTTTTAGTTGCCTTAGGCTTATCTTCAGTTTTAGCTTCCTCTTTTTTAGGAGCTGCTTTTTTCTTAGGAGCTGCCTTTTTTGCTTTTGGAGCTTCCTCTTTAGTTTCAGCTTTAGCAGTATCTTCTTTCTTAGCAGCAGGTTTTTTCTTATCTGCTTTAGCGAATTCTGCTTTTATTGCTTCTACATCAACATTTTTAATAACAGGCTGTTGCTGTAATTTTTGAATGCTTTCCACTCTTTTCTTTGCTACTACCCTGTTTCTTCTTGCTTTTCTTTTAAGACTTGTTCCTGCCATGATTAGTTCTTTGTCAAAATTGGATTGCAAATGTAGGCTTATTGTTCTTTTAATCAAAATATAAGTGAAATATATTTTAATTACTATACAAATGCTACTTGAAAAAGTACTCAAGTTTCAACATCAAAATAAATTCAAGATTAACCATTACTTTGTAAGCCTTTAATTAAAGATAAAGATTATCTCTTCACAGCTCTAAATAGCATTGCGAAGACGTGCTTTTACAAGTACATAAAAAACAGATGAAAAATATTTATCTGATCAATATTAGGGGTCAATGAAATTTGTCAAACAAAATATCAACTAAGTAATTAGTCATAATCAGCCGTAGTTAGTTGCTAAGTAACCAGAAAAACTTCTTTTCACTATTGGTAAAAGTGTTTCTTCGTAAGGATATGGTTGTAAGGCAACCACTCTAAAGGCAGAGTAATTACTAACCAATTCAATGTTTTTCAAAACCTGTATTTTAAGTTGCTCTAGGGTTGTTCCAATGGATTTTTTAATTCTGTCAATAAAAACAGTTTGAAGCCCTCTTACTTTTTCTTCTGCTGCTTCAAAAATTGAAATTCTATATTGATAAATATGATAAAAAGGATCGTATTGCGGATCGATGAGTAGTAAGCCTTCATTTTCTTCAAGGGCTTTAATCCCAACAGGCTCAATAATTAGCTGTTTTTCTACCTTATCGAAAATATCTTTGCCAACAGTAATATGTTCTTGCAAACTATCCAAGGCAAAATCAATGATTTCTTCCAACTCTTTGAGTTGTTCATCTTCTCCCACTTTTGATTCAAAAAACAATCTAAAGTTTTTTAAATCCAATTGAGTCAAGCGTTTCGGAAATGATTTCCATAATTTCTGTTTACCTTCTTTTAACTGAACAGCATTTTTATAATGCATTATTAAATCAGCAAAAGTAGGATAAAGCTTATGTTGGTCAAATGACTGTCCAACATGCTTCAAGTAGGCTAACAATATATACTTTTTGTATTCAAAATCTAAAGTACCTTTGGTAATCCAATCATCTGCTAATTTTTCCATATTGATTTAATTTTATACTCATACTGACATAGAAATATAATGAAAATCTGTCAAAAATTCACAAAGAATAATTTGAATAATATTACATGACATTTTTTAAATAAAAAGCCTGCAATTTTGACACGCTTTTACAAATGGCACATTTAATGTAAGCAGCACATCAAATAAATATAAAATCAAAACATAAATTATAACTAAAATGTCAAAAGTTTCATTTAAACCAAACGAGGATAGGGTTCTAGTAGAGCCAGCTCCTGTAGAAGAAAAAACAGCTTCTGGTATCATTATTCCTGACACTGCAAAAGAAAAACCACAACAAGGTACAGTAGTTGCAGTTGGACCAGGGAAAGATGATGCTCCTGTAACCGTTAAGGTTGGTGATTCTGTATTATACGGCAAGTATTCTGGTACAGAATTTACGCTTGAGGGTAAAGAATATTTAATTATGAGAAATTCCGACATTTTCGGTACTATTTAATTTAAAAATTAACTAAAACATTATAAAACTATGGCAAAGGATATTTCATTTGACCTAAAAGCTAGAGACGGCTTAAGAAAAGGCGTTGACAAATTAGCGAATGCAGTAAAAGTAACCTTAGGACCAAAAGGTAGAAACGTAATCATCGACAAAAAATTCGGGGCCCCTACTGTCACCAAAGATGGTGTTTCTGTAGCAAAGGAAATCGAATTGAAAGATGCAATTGAAAACATGGGCGCTCAGCTTGTGAAAGAAGTGGCTTCTAAAACTGCTGATGAGGCGGGTGATGGTACTACTACTGCTACTGTATTAGCTCAATCTATCTTCAGACACGGTTTAAAAAACGTGACTGCAGGTGCAAACCCAATGGACTTAAAAAGAGGTATTGACAAAGCGGTTAAAGTTGTAGTTGAGAATCTAAGAAAACAATCTAAAGATATCTCTAACAGCAATGAAATTGAGCAAGTTGGTACTATTTCAGCAAATAATGATGCCACAATCGGTAAAATGATTGCCGAAGCAATGGACAAAGTTGGAAAAGATGGCGTTATCACTGTTGAAGAAGCTAGAGGTACTGAAACAGAGGTTAAAACTGTAGAAGGTATGCAGTTTGACAGAGGATATCAGTCTCCATATTTCGTGACTAATACAGAGAAAATGGAAGCTGAATTAGATAATCCTTATATCTTAATTTATGACAAGAAAATTGGTAGCATGAAAGAATTGCTTCCAATCTTAGAGGCAGTTTCTCAAACTGGTAAGCCATTATTGATTATCTCTGAAGAAGTGGAAGGCGAAGCTTTAGCTACTTTAGTGGTAAACAAAATTAGAGGTTCTTTAAAAATTGCTGCTGTTAAAGCTCCTGGCTTTGGTGACAGAAGAAAAGCAATGTTAGAGGATATCGCTATCTTAACTGGTGGTACGGTAATTTCTGAAGAAAGAGGCTACAAATTAGATGGCGCTACTTTAGAATATTTAGGTACTGCTGAGAAAATCACTATTGACAAAGACAATACAACTATTGTTAATGGTGCTGGTAAAAAAGAAGATATCCAAGCGAGAGTGAATCAAATCAAATCTCAAATGGAAAATACTACTTCTGATTATGATAAAGAAAAATTACAAGAGCGTTTGGCTAAATTGTCAGGCGGTGTAGCTATTCTTTACATAGGTGCTGCTACAGAAGTAGAAATGAAAGAGAAAAAAGATAGAGTTGATGATGCTTTACATGCTACAAGAGCTGCAGTTCAAGAAGGAATTGTTGCTGGTGGTGGTATTGCTTTATTGAGAGCTATCAAATCATTGGATAAAGTAGACGTTGACAACGTTGATCAAGAAACAGGTGTTAATATCATCAGATTAGCGCTTGAATCTCCTCTAAGAACTATTGTTGAAAATGCAGGTCAAGAAGGATCAGTAATCATCAATAAAGTATTAGAAGGAAAAGATGACTACGGATACAATGCACGTGAGGATAAATTCGAGAATTTATTCAAAGCAGGTGTAATTGATCCAACAAAAGTTACACGTTTAGCTCTTGAAAACGCAGCTTCTATCTCTGGATTATTGTTAACTACCGAATGCGTAGTGGCAGATGAAGAGGAAGAAGACAACGGTGGCGGAATGCCAGCAGGTGGCGGAATGCCAGGCGGCATGGGCGGAATGGGTGGAATGATGTAATTCCACTAAATTTCAAAGAAGAAAATTAAGGCTTTGTCGATTGACAAGGCCTTTTTTATTTTTTTTAGTTAAAAAAGTATAGTTTTACAAAAACCTAACTAAGAAATGGACAAGCATCATATTTTTAAAAATTACGAAAGCTTTATTTTATTCTTGCTAATTCATGTTGGCAGCTCCGACTATAGCCTAAAAGGATCAGAAATTGAGGTTATTCTTTCAAAAATGGAAGATTATTTTCCCGACATTGAAGATACCGATCAACTTAGATCAAAATTTGTAGCCTTAAAAGATGAATATGAAGAGCTTTCTGATTCTGATATCAATCATATCATCTACCATAATTATTTACATTATAAAGATGAGAGAATTAATGCTAACAGAATAATAAACGACTTACAAGAAGTTATTATGGCAGATGGCTTTATTCATGATATGGAAACCAAAACAATGGAAGCCATTAAGAAATTACTAAATATAAGAGAAACTGATTTCTAATCTTACAATAAATACATTACAGCTATAAAATGCGTTATGGTACCGATTAAAACAAAAACATGCCATATAGCATGTGCATAATGCATTTTATGGTTAGTATAAAAAATAGTGCCAAGCGTGTAGCTTATCCCCCCTCCAATTAATAACAATAAAACAGTTGTTGATAATTCTTCATAAAGTGGTTTGGCAATAAAAATTGCTATCCAGCCCATTCCAAGATAAAGGATTAGTGATAACTTGGGGAATCGGTGGGTGAAAAATATTTTAAATACAGTACCGAATAAAGCAATTCCCCAAACAATGCCAAACATCACCCAACCCATCGTCCCTCCAATTCCTAAAATTAAAAATGGAGTATAAGTTCCTGCAATCAGAAAATAAATACTGATATGATCAAAAACCCTAAGAATCGCCTTAGTTTTTTGATGTTGAATTGCATGGTAAAGTGTTGAAAAGGTATACATCAACAAAAAAGCTCCACCAAAAAAGCTACTGCTTATTATATGTAAAACACTTCCTTCTAGAACTGAAAATGTAATCAGTAAGGATATTGCTACAACGCTAAATAAAATGCCGAAGCCATGGGTTAAGCTATTGGCTAATTCCTCTTCTATAGTTTGGGCTCTTTTCAAAATTCGTAAGTTTAAATTGAACTAAAAGTAAAACTAATTGCTTTTATTGGAAGTACATAAGTTACCAGAATATTTTAAAAAATAGTTATTTTGAAAGCTTTTTGGTAGCTTTGTTATCTTTCAAAGCTAGGCTGACCATTTGCATCTATCTAATAAGATACCTTCCCATGGTTATTCCCCTTTGAATCCCTAATTAAACGGGATTTTTAAATTCAAGTAAAATACTTGTCTTACACTACTAATTTAAACCCTACTTTATGGCAAGATCACAAAATAGCTTTATCAAGAAACAAAAAGAGAAAAAGCGCATGAAGAAAAAAGAAGAGAAACAAGAGAAGAAAGAACAGCGCAAAGAACAATCTAAAGGTGGTAGTTTGGATGCCATGATTGCCTACGTTGATGATTATGGCAATATTTTAGATAGCCCTCCAGAAGAACCCAAAAAAGATAAGAAAAAGGAAAAGGAAGAAGATTCCAGAAATAAAGAATAAAAATTTCAGAAAGTTACTGCCCCATAAAAATCAAAAGGCGAGCTTTAACTCGCCTTTGGGGTGATAATGACGGTGTTTCGCCATTAATCCTACCTCTTGATAACGTTTGGGAAAAGATTTCTCCCGACTCGTTGGTATGAATATAGATATTCAATCTGATAGTTACAAGCGTATTCAACATTATTTTACTATTTTATCATCATAAATTTTGAGAATCACTTGAAGATGCATTAAATAGCATTTATAAATTTCTCTTTATGAAATTTGAATGAACTCAATACTATGAAAAAAGAATGCCCTTCATGCGCAATGATGATTGAAAAAGACACCCAAGTTTGCCCTATTTGTCAGTATGAATTTCCAAGGAGAGGTTATCAAAGCAAATTAAAATGGATAGCCCTTTTACTTGCAATTCTTTTCTTGTTGGTAATCTTATTTTAACTAAATAGATATGAAATCACAGTTTCCATTTGCTATCATTAATGTATTTTCAAATTCAAGAATCAATGCTTTAGGAAACCCATCAGCAGTAATTCTTCTGGATGAAAAATTACAAGATGAAAAATTACAATCCATAGCCACAGCATTACATCAACCTGCCACTACTTTCCTTTGGAAAACAGATAAGGAAAATGAATTTCTAATTCGGTGGTTTGCGCCCGATGAAGAAATAGGATTATGTGGACATGGTGCAATGGCAGCTTCTGCTTTTTTATCTGACGAATTTCCTGAAAATTCAAAAAATGGTTTTAAACTTATTAAAGATAAAACAATAATTGAAGCTGGGGTAGATTCAGAAAACACTCATTTTATTATTTTAGATAATATTAAAAGAAGTACAATTCAAAACCCTCCAAAAGGATTGGAAAAAGCTTTGGGCCAAAAAATAGTTGAATACTACCCTACCGAAAACAAACATATTGTATTACTTGAAAATGAAGAAAGCCTAGCTGCAATGAAGCCTGACTTTGAATCATTAAGAAAAATTGATGTTTTTGGATATTCTGTAACTGCCGCTTCCTCTCATCATGATGACTTTGTTTGCAGAACACTTGTTCCTCACGTACAACAATTAGAAGATCATGCAACAGGATCAACCCAGGCAGTTTTAGTTGATTTTTGGGCCAAAAAATTAGGGAAATCAGAATTAGAATCAAGGCAGCTAAGTCCAAGAGGTGGTTATTTTAATGCCATTCATCATCATGATGATTTTAAATTAATTGCACATTCGTATTACACCATAAAAGGAACTTTTTACTTAAATTAGAGATTCAAAATACTGCAAAAAATAATTAAATATATTTCAGCATGAAAAACTTCGCATTATATATTTTCCTTTCAAGTATTATCATTTTATCATCTTGTAGAAACAATGATCCAGAACCTGATAAATTCAAAAATGGCACGAATGAATACGTAAACAATTGGATTTATGACAATATGAACCTTTACTATTATTGGACCAATGACCTTCCTGATAAGGATATAAGTGGTGAAAATCCTGAAGATTTCTTCTACAGCTTATTATCAGATCAAGATCGGTTTTCATGGATCCAACCCAATTTCCAAGAATTACTCAATTCATTGCAGGGAATAACCTTAGAGTCGGGCTATGAATTTATCCTATATAATGATCGTGAAAATGCTAATGGTGTAATTGGTCAGATTGCTTATGTAAAAAAAGGCTCTCCGGCTGAAAATGTGGGGCTTAAAAGAGGAGATGTGTTTACCAAAATAAATGGTGCAGCATTAACACTGGATAATTACACAGACTTATTAGGTAATATAAGTCAAAATCACACTTTAACAATTGAACGATATAACTTTGAGGACAACACCTTCAATGAATTAGGTAATTTTGACCTATATGCGATTCAATTTGCTGAAAATCCAAACCATCTTGACACAGTATATTCTAGAAATGGTAAAAAAATTGGCTACTATGTGTACAATTTATTTTCAGTAGGGACAGATTCAGACAGTGCTGCTTATGCCGTTGAAATGGATGAAATTTTTGCGAATTTTAAGACAGAAGGTATCAATCATCTTGTGTTAGATTTAAGATATAACAGTGGTGGAGCAGAAAGAGCTACTATAAACCTTGCTAGTTTGATAGGTTCGAATATTTCTGATCAAGACATTTTTGTAAAAAGAGAATATAACGAAGGCTTAAAGCAGGCATTAATAAATGAGTATGGAGAAGAATCCTTAAACAGAAGATTTGTGAGCAAAGCCGCTAATATTGGTAATACTTTACAATCTCCACAATTAACAGTATTAACTTCTTCTCGAACAGCTTCTGCTTCTGAACTTCTCATCAATGGATTAGATCCATTTATGGAAACTTTTATTATTGGAGACACCACTGTTGGGAAAAATGTTGGCTCAACTAGTTTTTATGAAGAGGATAATCCTGATAATAATTGGGGCATGCAGCCTATTATCACAAAATCATTTAACAGCCTTAATCAATCAGATTACGACTTAGGATTTTACCCTGACATTCCATTGAAAGATAATGATTTGGTAAAATTAGAGTTAGGAGATATAAATGAAAAATTATTAAAGGAGGCTTTAATATATTTGGCTGGTACTGATGAAGCAAGCAGAAAGGTTAGCTATAATCCTATTCCATCTGAAGACATCATGGGTAGCATGGAATTAAAAAGAAGATTTGGTATATATAACATTGATTTAAATAATTAGTGCTTGCTTAAAAACAGATTAAATAACAAAAAAGAATTTCCTATCTATATTGGCAGTGATTATAGTATAATAGTTTTTCGGCAAGTGCAAGCATTTTTGAAGGAAAAGTCCGTATTGTTTGCACTTGAAAATCAATATTTTGATTTTCAAGTGCTTTAGCCTCAAGCACCTCATCCCTGTCTGCCTCTGGCAGGTACTTCCCGGGCTAAAGCTTGAAGTATAACAATACTCCTTCACTTAGCCCGATTGTATATGAGGCACTTGAGACTTTTTAAGCAAGCCCTAATTAGGGTCTGCTTAAAAACTCAGCGATAATTTAGTTAATAAACCGTTCTGGGAGCTATTCCAGAACGGTTTATTTTTATAATCCATGTTATTTGTTAGTTGTATTTTGCGTTTCACGATATAAAATAGGACTTGCCATGCTGAAAAACTAAAACTCAGGCAATAAAGTGCTATCCCAGTCAATTTGACCAGGTTCAGCACTAAAATAATGGAGGCGATCCAAGATTGACTGGTGATTTTAAGCCTCGCACGGATCAAGTTCATTCCATATCCATTTTTAGCTTGCCCAAATTTACCTTCAATTGGATTTCTTTCCCCCGGACTTACGTGGTCTGCCACTGCCTTTGCCGAAGGCCTACCTAGGGGTTTGGCCGCCAGTTTGATTCCTCTATCTTTTAGCCATTTCCGATTTATTCTTGTGGCATATATTTTATCTACCAGTACTTTTGCTGGGTAATGTCCGAACCGTGCCCTGAAGTTTTCAACATATTCTATCAGATGTGTTGATTCGTTAAAAGCCTCCCATGAGATGGTGTCCATGAAGGAATATCCGTTTACCATTGACAGGTGGATTTTAGAACCAAACTCCGTCTTGGTGCGGGCTTTCCCTCTCACCATTGGCCGTACGTGTGGCTGATGGATGCTTACAATCCTATCCGCTACTTTATGAGTCCTGTTCTCCAACATTTCTCTTTGCTGGTCATAGAGTGTTTGAATAATCCAGTAATATCGCTGCCATTTATGTTTAAGGGGAAAGGACTGCCAATTATCGAGCTTTCTGTTGATGCAATCAAAATTACGTCTCAGGTATTGTATTTGTTCTTTAATCCCTCTTCTGATTTTTCTTTTACTCGGATTTCTGTTTTGAGCAATGTGAAGATACTTTTTCCTTGCTACTTTTCGATAGGTTCTTGGCTTTTTAGGCCAGGGCTCTAGCCTATGCAACATGTCAATGATTTTCTCTGATATTTCACGAGCTTCATTGAGTAAGTTAACATCAGTGGGATATGCAATGTCCTGAGGGCAAACGCTGGCGTCCATTAACAATTCCCCCTTATTGTTGTCAACATCATTGTCTTTCTTAGAGACATCATCTTTTTCGCTTTCTTTTTTGATAACCTCTGGTTTAACTTGGGAATACTCCAATATGCTATCGTTCATTTTAGCAATTAGATCATCACTCATTCTTTTGCGTATTTCCACAAATAGTGACGGATCAAAAGGTGGTTCTTTGCTATAGCTGCTGTAGCCTAAAAAGTACTGCATGTACATGTTCTCAGTAATTTGAGCTACGGTCTCACGATCATCCAGTGCGCACAGATGTTTGATGATTACTGCCCCTATGGCTACTCTAGGATTTAATGAGGGGCGGCCAGTAGCCTTGGGTGCATTTTTGCGCTGATAGTGTGACACAAGATCATCCCATGGAATTAATTTAGAGAGAGTGACCCATCGATTATTGGGATCAAGTTGCTCATAAAATGGGGTGCTAAATCCTTCAATACTTAACTGGTATTGACTGATATATTCGCCCCGTGGTGCACGCTTTTTGGAGGACTTTTGCATTTTTCCTTGCACTTGTTTGTCCTTAATTTCTGAAATTTATTCCATATATTAATCTATCAAACCTTTTTTTGTTAATCAGCAAGCCCTA
>QNXU01000247.1 GCA_003973485.1 Bacteroidota bacterium
ACTTTTTTTGCTGGCTGGTTAGCAAAACGGTCAGACGGGGAAATGCTTATGGTTTATTATTGCGGCTTGATAAATAAATTCATCAATCTTTAAGGGTATTTTAGAACCCGTCAGACCGTATTAGCAGGCGGTTTGCTTGGTTTTCTGGCAGCTAATTGCATGCCGCTTGCTTAGTGTCTGACGGTTTTCCACCGTCTGATGCATAAATACTATAGGTTCTGAAGCAATAAAAAAATCCCTACTGTGGATCCACATCATAGACAATCCTTAACTTCCTGAACTGGCTATTTTCCTGAAGTTTATTGACCGAATCCTTAATTAGCTTTTTGGTACTTTCCAATGGATACCCTTTTTCTAGTTTAACCCACAGCTCCATGTGATAGATGTTTCTAATTTTGGCTATCATAGGCTCATGTGGTGCTAGCACTCTTTGATTTCCCATTTTAGACACCAAGGATTCATGCAGTAATCTGGCACCATTTCTAACTGCATCGGCCTGTGCACCTTTTAGAACAATTTTGATTAGTCTGCAGAATGGAGGATAGAAAAAGGAATGCCTTTCTTTTAGCTGTAACTCATAAAATCCTTGGTAATCATACTTCAAAAGATAGCCAAAGAGAGGATGATTTTCCTGGAAACTCTGAATCCATACCTTGCCTTTTTTATGGCTTCTACCAGCTCTTCCGCTCACTTGAAGCATCATTTGGAAAGCTCGTTCATGTGCACGGAAATCAGGGTAATACATCATTCTATCGGCATCTACGATACCTACTAGGCTCACATTCTCAAAATCCAGACCCTTGGTTACCATCTGCGTACCAATTAATATTTGCGTTTCGCCAGTTTCAAAAGATTCAATTATCTGCTGATAGGAATATTTCTTTCGTGTGGTATCTCTATCCATTCTTTGGATTTTAACCTCAGGGAAATGGAGTTTTAAATCATCTTCAATTTTCTCCGTTCCAAATCCTTTCATGACCAAAGCTGAGGATTCACAACTGAGACAAGCGCTAGGACTTTTTTGTCTATAGCCACAATAATGACATTTCAACTCATGTTGATGCATGTGATAGGTCAAGCTTACGGAGCAATTCTCACATTCAGAAATCCACCCACAAGTTTCACATTGAAGGTAGGGTGCATAACCTCTTCTGTTTTGAAAAATAATGGCTTGATTGCCTTTGTTCATTTCTGACTCAAGCGCTGCTAGCAAGCTGTGGCTGAAATCATCTTTCACCAGCTTTTTAGCTTTTTGCCTGCGCATATCAATCACTTCAATATCAGGCATAGTGCCTTCTCCGTATCTTTCTGTTAAAACTGAAAGGCCATATTTGCCAGTTTTGGCATTATAGTAACTTTCGTAAGATGGAGTTGCAGAGCCTAAAATCAATTTAGCCTTATGTATATTAGCCAAAACCACAGCCGTATCTCTTGCATTATAACGGGGAGCTGGATCATATTGCTTATAACTGCTTTCATGTTCTTCATCCACCACTATGAGCGAAAGATTATTAAAAGGCAATAAAATGGAAGATCGAACGCCTATCACAAAGTTGATAGTGCCTTCAGCTACTCCCTGCCAAACTTCTACTCTTTCTGCATCTGAAAATTTGGAATGATATATACCAACTTGATCTCCAAAAATTTTGCGCACTCGCTGAATCATTTGAGTGGTAATGGCAATTTCAGGCAATAGAAATAATGCTTGGGAACCACTTTCAATTACTTCCCTGATCAAAGAAAGATAAATTTCTGTTTTGCCACTTCCTGTTACTCCATGCAAAAGCACTACATCTTTTTCAGCAAAAATTTCATTGATTTCATCTCTGCAAGTTTCCTGAGCTGGGCTTAAAGTGATTTCATGATCAAGATTTTCCTGTCTATTGAGATAGTCTAAGCGAGAAGTAATGACTTCGTATTCCTCAAAGATTTTATTTTTAATTAAAGTATTGATAGAAGAGGTGGAAAACTGCTCCTCTTTAAATATGCTTTTAGCAACCCCTGTTTCATTTTTGCTATTATCATTAAATACCGGAACTTCCTGTAAATATTTTAAAAGCACATCCAACTGCTTCGGCTTTTTATCAAGTTGTTGCATCAATTCATTTAATTGTGCTTTATCAAGCCAATTTTTATGCAATCTTAATCTTTTCTCTGTTTTGGGTTTATAACGTTCTTGAACTTGTTCAATAAGCATAATAACTTGCTTCTTAAGCAAGTCCTTTATTAAAACACTTGTCTGTTTAGCATTTGTAATTTCTGCAAACTGCTGGTAGGAGAGAAGGCCTTCCTTTTTTAATAGATTAATAACCACTTCTTCAATTTGACTAAAAATGTAAGGTGATTGTTCTAGTTGAAAGGCTGGATTTAGCTGAATTTTAGATTCGCTACTCAATTTAAGTCCTGATGGCAATCCTACATTAAGTACTTCCCCTTCAGTAGCCATATAATATTGAGCCATCCATTCAAACAACTTAAATTGCTGCCTGCTGATTACTGGGTACTCATCCAGTAATTCTAGTAAATATTTTGCCTCATAATCTTTAGGTGCTTCCTGATGAATTGAGCTTATGACTCCAGTTATGATCTTTTTTTGTCCGAATGGGACAATGGCTCGAATACCTACTTGAATATGCTCTTCATGCTTTTGAGGAACACGATAGGTAAAAGTTTTGGGAATGGGTACAGGTAGTAAAACCTGAACGAAATAGGTTTTCCTCAAACTTTCTTCCTCAATAGTATTCAAGCTGAGTTGACTCATTTTCTGATTTGATCTAAAGCATCTTCCACTGTATAAACCGGCTGTTGGCAAGCATTATTCTCGCAAACATATATGGTAGTTTTGGTGTTAATTATCTCCTTTCCTTTCCAAACCAATTGTTCATTACTTTCCTCAGGAATTGCCATGATAAATGTATTAGGCAAATATTGGCCCCATAACGCTTTCTGGAATTCTTCTGCTTTTTTTCCTACAATTACAATATCGTAGCTTTGGTAGGCTTTTAATGCATAAGTTGAAGCATAATTGGCTAGAAACTTAGGTTCTCTTGGCAGTAAATGCTGAATTTGTTTCAACATCTGTTCTGATATTTCGGTAAATCTGGAATTCCCTTTTAAAATCCCTAACCAGTGCAAGTTTTCAATCATTATAGAATTGGAAGAAGGAATTACATTATCGAATATTTCCTTTTTTCTTGCTATGAGTTCTTCGCTTAATTTATCTGTATAGAAAAAGAGTTTTTCTTTTTCGTCATAGAAATTTTGAATAGTGTAATTAGTAAGTTTTTCAGCGAAATCTAATGTTTTAGAATCTGCTGTAATTTCAAATAAAGCTAGTGAAGCTTGAATAGTTAAAGCGTAATCTTCTAAATAGCCTTTAATTTTTATTTGATCATTTTTAAAGCTTCGGAATAAATGATTGCCATCCCATACAAATTCGCTCAAGAAAACGAAATTATCTTGAGCTATGGCTTTGTACTTTTCATCTTGATGTGCTTTATATGCATCACATATTCCTTTCATTTGTAAAGCATTCCAGCCTGTAAGGATTTTATCATCCATAGCAGGTCTAATTCGCTCTTCCCTTGCTTCTAAAAGTTGGTCTTTAGCAGATTTTAATTGGTTCTCAAAATTCTCTAAGTCTAATTTTTCAGCTATGCAGAAATCTTCAATACTGCTGTGACGGAATAAAATATTTCTGTTATTTTCCCAATTACCTTCTTCTTTGGCATTAAAGAATTTTAGAACTGGCTTAGCATCCTCCCCTAAAATCTTTATTAATTCTTCATAAGTCCAAGTGTAGAATTTCCCTTCTTCTCCTTCTGAATCAGCATCTAAGGCAGAATAGAATCTGCAATAGGGATCCATAATTTCCCTAACGCTAAATCGAATACTGTCTTCAAAAATTTCTTTGAAATAAGGGTTTTCGGTAAATCTAAAAGCATCAGCGTAAAGGCTAATCAATTGGCCGTTGTCGTAAAGCATTTTTTCAAAATGAGGAGCAAACCATTCAGCGTCTACAGAATATCTAGCAAAACCACCACCGATTTGGTCATAAATTCCACCATCAGCCATAGAGGTTAAAGTGAATTCTAATGCTTTTTTAGCTTCTGGATTATGGCTGTGAAAGGCATACTTCATTAAAAATTGCCAAATAACAGGCATAGGGAATTTGGGTGCGCCTAAAGTCCCGCCATTATCCCAATCTAAAAATGAACTTAGTTTTTGATAGGCTTCAGATAATATTCTGGCTTCAAACTCATTTGTTTTTAAACTACCTAAATTTAATTTTTCTCCATCTGCTGTATTTAGAGCTTGTGCAAATTTGTCAGCAGATTCTTCTAATTGGCTTTTACTGCTTTGGAAAGCTATGGCGACTTTATCCAAAATTTCCAACCATTTATTCTTAGGGAAATAAGTGCCGCCATAAAATGGTTTTTGATTAGGCATTAAAAAAACATTCAGGGGCCATCCACCATTTAATCCCATGGTTTGAATTGCATCCATATATATTTGATCAATATCAGGCCTTTCCTCTCGATCTAATTTAATGCAAACATAATTCTCGTTCATTACCTTGGCTACTTCCTCATCCTCAAAACTTTCATGTTCCATCACATGACACCAATGGCAGGCTGCATAGCCTATGCTAAGTAAAATGGGTTTATCTTCTTTTTTGGCTTGAGTTAAGGCTTCTTCACCCCAAGCTTGCCAATCCACTGGGTTGTGAGCATGTTGCAATAAATATGGACTGCTTTCGCGAATAAGTTTATTAACCTTTGGCATTTTCTAATTCTTTATCAACGTGTTTCATTTCTTCTTCAACATTGCCCATAACAGAAAAACGTTTCAGCTTTTTCTGTAAAGCTTCAAGGAATTGGATGTGTTCTTCAGATCCTGGGTTCATTACTCTGTGATTTAGATCGTTTTTGATGGATTGCCATTTATCACAATAAGCGAAAAGTGGTTCTGAGAAGAATGTTTCTCTAAACCTCTGCCAAATGAAATTTCTTGCCATATTATTCGGATGGATCATGTCTTCTGCATAGAAACGATAATCCCTTAAATCATCCATCATTAATTCGAAAGCAGGGAAGTAATAAGTTTTGTCCACAGCTTTCTTGATTTTATTTGTGGCTAGTCTCAGAATAGCCTTACTTAAACTATTCTCCGGAATACCATCTTTGATATGACGAACAGGACTAACAGTCAAGATTATTCTAAGCTCAGGATTTTTTTCTTTTAGGAATTTTAAAGATTCCGTTACTTCCTTCACTATATCCTCCAGTTCCAATAGTTCTTTTTGGAAATTTTGGGATGGAAGTTTGTGGCAATTTGCAATAATCTGCTGGGTTTTTTCATAGCGATAGACCCAGGCAGTGCCAAAAGTTAAAATAAGTACTTTTGAAGTTTCAAGATAATCTTTCAGTTTGGCTGTTGCTTCTCTAATCCCTTCTTTTAATTCAATAAGGTTTTTCTTTCCAAAAATAGAATGAGCATCTAAATGGTTATAGATATCCCTGTTTTCAATGATGTGGTCTTCATTTAGATCTTCTTCTTTTAAAGCAGCTTTAATCAATCGCATTTGAGAAATCGGATTGTAAATGATTCCGAATGGATTACTCAAAATATCCATTTTCATTTCTTCAAAACGACTGCCAATATGATCGGCAAAACAGCTCCCAATGGAAGTAATCCTATCATGTGGATGGATTTTTTCTTCCGTTGGTTTTATTTCAATAGTAGTTTTTAATTCCATTTTACCCCAATTAGATGGATTCTTTTATGTATTTTAATTATTTGAAACTAGTATTCACTAATCAAATAGTTATTCTGTAAGGAATATAGATTTTTAAGTAATTGATTTTATTAGACGCTCAACACTTTTACCATGTGAATTAATTCCTGATTTAAAGGCTTGTTTTTAGTAATGCTGTCTTCAAAACTCGTATAAACCAATTTATCATTGATTACACCAGCCATTACATTTTTTTCACCTTTCATTAAGCCTTCCAATGCTCCTAATCCTAATCGACTAGCCAAGATTCTATCCTGTGCACTTGGCGAACCACCACGTTGAATGTGTCCGAGAATGGAAACTTTGATGTCTTTTTGGTTGATTTCCTTTTTCACTTTTTCCGCTATCTCCATTGCATTGCCTTCCTCATCGCCCTCAGCCACCACTACAATGGAAGAGGTTTTATGGCGAGCCCAACCTTCCTGTAAGGTACTGATCACTCCTTTGATGCTCGTAGAGGTCTCAGGAACCATTACTAATTCAGCTCCTCCGCCAATACCAGAGCGAATAGCAATATAACCAGAATCTCTACCCATAACTTCAATAAAGAATAGTCGGTTATGAGAATCTGCTGTATCTCTAATTTTGTCTATGGCCCCTAAGGCTGTGTTCACGGCAGTATCAAAGCCAATAGTATAATCGGTTCCGTATAAATCATTATCGATAGTGCCGGGAGCTCCAACAGTTGGAATTCCATATTCATCATAGAATATTTTGGCTCCAGTGAAAGTACCATCTCCACCAATGGTGATTAAGCCTTCTATCCCAAATTTTTGCAATTCATCATAAGCTTTCTTTCTGCCTTCTTTCGTTTTAAAGGCTTCACTTCTGGCCGATTTTAGAATTGTTCCACCTTTTTGAATAATATTACTAACGGAATGAGAATTCATTTTAACAATATCTCCCTCTATCATCCCGTCATATCCCCTGTATATTCCATATATTTCTACTCCATGGTAAACTGCACCTCTTACGGCTGCTCTAAGGCATGCATTCATGCCAGGTGCATCACCACCAGAGGTCATTATTGCTACTTTCTTCATTTATGACTTATTTTTAAGTAAAAATTTCAATCTTTGAAGTATTAATGATATAAATTCAATTTAACAATTTTAATTACTCAATCACTTCAAAAACAAATTTAAAGTTGGAAAAGCGTTGCTGTTAATGCAAATAAAAATCATTATATATTTGTACTAAACTCACAATTTCAAGTTACAATATGCAATTTAGATCAATTCCTTTTTTAAGACTTACTCCTCTACGGCAAGAAGTAAAAGCTGCAATAGATAATCTCTTAGAAAATGGAGTTTTTATGAATGGAACTTATCTTAATAAATTCAAAGTATCATTCTCTAATTATTTAAAACTTGACCATGTTATCCCAACCGCAAATTGTACGGATGCGCTGGAAATTATTTTAAGAAGTTGTGGAATCCAAAAAGATGAGGAAGTAATTACTACGCCATTTAGCTGGTTTTCAGATGCTTCAGTAATAAAATTAGTGGGTGCAAAAGTTGTTTTTTGTGATATTGATTTAAGTCATTTCGGAATTAATGTCTTTGAACTAGAGAAGAAAATTAATCCTAAGACAAAAGCTGTAATTCTTCCTCATTTATTTGGGTTGGTTCATCCTGATATCGAGAGGATTGTAGCTATTTGTGATGAGCATAAAATTGTCTTAATAGAAGATTGTGCCCAAGCCCATGGTGCTAAATTAGATGGAAAATTGGCAGGAACATTTGGTGCTATTGCAGCATTTAGTTTTTACCCTACTAAAAACCTAGGCGCACTGGGTGATGCTGGAGCCATTGCTACAAATGATACTGCTCTAGCTAAAAAATGTCAGCTTTGGGCTAATCACGGCCAGCGGACCAGAAATGTGCACTTACAATTAGGTAGAAATAGCAGAATGGATGAAATTCAAGCGGCAGTATTAGAAGCAAAATTGCCTTTTCTAGATTTTGACAATAAGGAAAGACAGAAATTAGCAAAAATTTATTTCGACCTATTGAAGGATGTTGATTGCATATTACCAGTTAAATCAAATGGAAATGTTTATCATCAATTTGTAATAAGAACCGATAGGAGGGACGGTCTTAAGAAAAGTTTATTAGAAAGGGGAATTGAAACAGATATTCATTATCCAACCGCACTTACGGATATGGAACTTTTTTATTCGAAAGAAAATTTCCCAAATGCTACTTCAGCTTCTAAAACTGTACTTTCGTTGCCCATTCATCCAAATCATTCAAATGAAGAAATAGAATTTGTAGCCCAAAACGTTAAAAACTTTTTTAGAGGTTAAATTTATCTCTGATAGGCTGGATAATTTTAGTAATTTCTTTTGATGGCTTAAAGAATAACATCAGTAATCCAAATATCAGAAAGCATAGAAACGTTAGATATGCTCCATTAAGTATTGGATTAGAGAATTGAGGTACAATACTCAATAGGAAATAACATAATCCAGAAAGTAGAAGAGCGCTTATTGTATGAATAGAAAATGGTTGAAATTGTAATCGATAATAAATATAAATCATTTTAATAAGGTTGAACAAAAATATGGATGCAAAAGTGGCTAATGCTGCTCCAATTAATCCAAACTCAGGAATTAGTAAAACATTGAGTCCTATTGTTAACGCAGCTAAAATCAATACAAAATAGATGTTACTTTTATAGTGTTTAGATGAAATAATAATTTCAGAATTCACACCAAATCCCATATTTACTAATTTGCTTAATCCAATTATAATTACAACCCATTTCCCACTTGAATATTCATCTCCTTTAGGCATAATAGCATATATATTATCTAAGTTGATGACTACCAAAATAAAAACAAAGCTTCCTAATATTAATTGGTTGATACTACTTTGTTTGTATATTTTCTTGACTTCATCAATTCTTTCATTTTCGAATGCATTGGCAATTATAGCATCTGACATTTGTGAAATACTCCTTCTTGGTATTTCGATTACAGTTCCCATAAAAAAGGCGATGGTATAAATGGCTGTTTCCGCAGTTCCTAAGAAGCCTGTAACCATTAATTGATCAATACGCAAAACAATAATAGAACCTACGGCACCTGCCATTATAAACAGCATGTATTTTGACATTTCTTTTATAAAAGAATTTTCCAACTGAAAAATTGAAAAATTAAAACGGAGCTGTCCTTTAACTAACAGAATTATGATTAATAATAGCAAGCTAAATGCATAACTAGCTACGCAAAGCCGTAAAAACCACTCAAATGAAATATAATCAAGGAAAAACATTAGAGCGAGTAAGCCGCTACTCATTTTAAGGAAAAATTCTCGTAAAAAAGTCGGAATCACCACATTGAGTTGTGCTTTATAAAAAGATTCAAATATGGATATATATACCAAAACACTAGCCAAAATGATGATTAGCCAATATTGATGGAAGAGCTCGGGAGCATTTTTTTCAAAAAATCCAAAAACCCATTGATCCATTAATTGAAAAAGTCCGATAAATAAGGCAATGGTAAAAAAGGCTACTATTAAAACGAAAGTAAAAAACCTGCCTGATGACCTTAATCCTTTATTAAATCTGGGGAAATACCTGACTATACTCCTTGGGAGCCCAACTTGTGCAAAGGGAGAGAGGATAATAGCCATGGAAACCATTGCTTGAAACAAGCCATACTCCACTTGAGTAAAAAATTCAGGGAATAGAAATATCGTATTGATAGCACCTACTGCAACTCCAATGTAGTTGATGATAGAGGCATAAGCGCTTTGTTTGATGATAACTCCCACTGTTTAATTTTAAACTAAGCTGAAATTTAATAAGATGAAATCAATAAAATGCTATTATACTTATGATTTCTTATTAATAGAAATTCATTCCTGATAAATATTTCTTTTAGCTAAAATTCCTATTGATTAGCTTTGAATTATGGAAACGAAAAATCAGAATATTAAATTGATAGAGTGCCCGAGAGATGCCATGCAAGGATTGCATGATTTTATACCTACGGAGCAGAAAATAAATTACATCAATCAATTGTTAAAAGTGGGATTTGATACCATTGATGCTGGAAGTTTTGTTTCGCCCAAGGCTATTCCGCAAATGAAAGATAGTGCAGAAGTATTTGAATCTATAGATTGGCAAAGTTCTTCTTCCAAATTATTGGCTATTGTTGCAAACCAAAGAGGTGCTGCTGATGCAGTTAAATTTAATCAAATTTCTTATTTAGGATATCCCTTGTCTTTGTCTGAAACCTTTCAACAACGAAATACAAAACGTTCTATTGAAACTGCACTGGAAGATTTAGAGGAAATACAAGACTTGACAATTGCAAATGATAAAACATTAGTGGTTTATCTCTCAATGGGTTTTGGGAATCCTTATGGTGACCCTTATGATGCAGGTTTTGTGCAAGAGTTTGTCGAGAAGCTTGATAAAATGAAAGTGAAAATAATTTCGCTTTCTGATACCATTGGAATATCTAATCCTAAAAATATCTCTTGGATATTCGAACAACTTATTCCTCAATATCCTCATATTGAGTTTGGTGCGCATTTACATAGTCATCCTTCTTCTATTTGGGAAAAAGTAGAAGCAGCTTATTCATCTGGATGTAGAAGGTTTGATGGAGCAATAAAAGGATTTGGCGGTTGCCCTATGGCTGAAGATGATTTGGTAGGGAATATGGTGACAGAGGATATGGTGGCTTATTTTAATAAAGAAAACATTGATTTGGGGATTAATAAGGAGGCGTTTTCTGAAGCTCAGAGGTTAGCATTGGAGGTTTTTCCTGCTAAGTAATATTTGTTTTAATGTCTGCCATAAAATGGCTACATCTAAAGACTATGGAATTATTACATTATAAAATTAAAATGGGTGGTAATTAATTTTACACACCCATTTTAATTTAAAAGTCATCTAAATCTTTTCTCAGATCATCATCATCAAAATCGAAATCATAATCACCATCATCATCTTCTTCTAAATTATCATCGATTTTAAATCGCCAAGTGTCATCGTCCTCGTCAACATTTAATTTGATGTCATCGTTGTCGTCATCAAATAAATCATCTTCGAGCTCATCGTAGTCCTTGTCATCGTATTCGTCAAATTGTGCGAAATCCGATGCTTCATTAAGTGCCATTTTAGTATTCAAATTTATATGACGAAATCTAACGTATTTTTAAATAAGTTGTATGAACTTGAGATAAAATTATTTATTTTTTTTATCTCTAAAAGGAGTCTTATGAATATTAGAGTTGATTTCACGCTAAATAGGGCTTGCTTAAACGCTATTCCTTTAAATCGCTTGCACTTGCTGAAAAACTATTACACTATAATCACTGCCAATAAAGATATCAAATTCTTTTTTGTTATTTAATCTGTTTTTAAGCAAGCCCTAAATACAGTTGATTAAATGTTGTCAAAGATTCACTTTCAATTTAAGAATTAATAGCAAAAGCAGATTATTCAATGTTATAGGGGAGGAATTCATCTACATTACCACGAAATTTATGCACTTCACGAATGATAGTAGAGCTTATAGCAGCATACTCTGGTGCTGTAATGAGAAATACAGATTCTAATCCTTCATTTAAGTATTTGTTGACTTGCGCTATACTATTTTCGTACTCAAAATCTGTAGTATTTCTTAATCCTCTTAATAAGAAACCAGCACCAAGGTCTTTTGCTAAGTTTGAAGTTAATTTGTTATAAACAATAATAGAAACTTTGGGCTCATCTTGAAAAGTTTCTTCAAGTTTATTGACCATCAAATCAATATCGAAATATCTATTTTGCTTTTTAGAATTATAGCCAATAGCAATAACGATTTCATCAAAAATCTTTAGGCCTCTTTTTACAATGTCATAATGCCCTTTTGTAAATGGGTCGAAGGATCCTGGAAAAATAGCTATTCTTTTAGGCATATTTTAGAGATTGAAGTAATTTCCAAATACATCAAAATATTGATGTTCGGCAATTTCATCAAATTTAAATCCGAAGTTTAGTTTTTTTGTTCTATTTCCTATTTTCAATGCAGGGAAGTCTTTCTTCAGAGCATTAAAATGGGAGGAATCATGTTTAATGTAACCCCATAAGTTTATAACACCTTCTTTTTTAAGAATTTTAAACTCGTTACAAATTAAATTGATATAGCGAGTATATTCTTCAAATTTTTGAATTTTGAAGGAATTGAAATAGAGTAACTTTCCTTTGTTTGTAACTGCAGCATGAAGATAAAATCTGTCAATATATAATGACAACTCATTATCATTAGCAAATGGAGGGTTGTATAGCACAGCATTAACCAACATACCACTTTGGTGAGTTACTTTTATTTTGCTATTCACATAAATAGATCGGACGAATTTTAAAACCTCCTTTTGATATGTGAAAATATTAACGGAATTATTACTATTTACTTTGTAATATCCTACTGATTCGTCTTTATGAACCTCACAGTTCATTTTAAGAATAGCACGAGCATTTTCTTTTGAAAAGTAAGATAAAGGTGCTAGGCAGTATTTTGGCGTTTTAAAACACAAAATCACCTCTTTCCAAAATCCTACCATCAATAAGTGATGAGAATCAAAAAGTGCCTTTAGTACTTGCACTTTCTGATTCTCATCTGAAGTTTTATTTAAACTGTAGTCTTCAAGGATTAAAACCCTATTAGATTTTATATCAATAATAGATACTTGAAGGTCACGATCTCCTATGACTAAAATTAAACAGTATTGCTCAATTTTATCGATGGAGAATTTGTCATCTTTAACCTTCCTAATAGGTTTATATGCTTTCTCTTTTGTTATATCCAAAATATTATTCCCAGTTTCCTGATGTTGTAACTTCTGATCTAGAACCTACTCTTAGTGCTTTATCGTTATTATCTTCTTTGTAGATTGTATTGTATGTAGTGTTTTTTATTATAATTTTAG
>QNXU01000120.1 GCA_003973485.1 Bacteroidota bacterium
GCAAAAAATCTTTTACGTTTGGGTTGTGATGTTCTTTTGGTTGGTCGTAATTTAGAAAAGACACAAAAAATAGCTGATGAGTTAGGTGAAAACATAAAAGCTGGCGAATCTTTAGTTTCTATTATGCCTGCAGATATAGATTATGCGGTGGAAATGTATATTATGCCTAGAGATTTACCACTATTCAATGTTGGAAATAAAGTACGGTTAATATTTGATGGCTGGCCTTCCATTGTTTTCTCAGGGTGGCCAATAGTTACCTACGGTACCTTTGGAGGTGAAGTGGTAGCGATAGATCGTTTTATTAGCCCAAATGGAAAATACAGAATTTTAATTGCACAAGATCCAGAAGAACCCGAGTGGCCAGAAGCTTTGAGAGTTGGCGGAGGTGCAAGTGGTTTAGCCTTGTTGGATATTGTTCCAGTTTGGTACGAAATATGGCGACAAATTAATGGCTTTCCACCAAATTTCTATACCCCTGAAAACACAGGCGCTTCTAGCGATAAAAACAAATTTGATTCAAAGAATAAAAAATGATTATCAAAATTAAACATATAGTCATTTTAACTGCCTGCTTAACATGGATGAATTTTTCCCTAAAAGCTCAAGAATCACTCCTTTCTGAACAAATCAGTGAGCAGGACTTTCTTTCTTTAGTGATGGAAAACCACCCTCTAATCCAACAAGCAAAAAATTTAAGAGAAATGGGTGACTTTGCGGTAATGGCTGCCAAAGGCAATTTTGACCCTCAACTGTTTTCCAAAAACAAACAAAAATACTACGATCAAAAGAACTATTATCAATACAGTGAATCAGGAATTAATTTGCCCACTCGAACTGGAATTAGCTTGCAAGGTGGTTATGACTGGACGGCTGGTGAGTTTCTAAGTAATGAAGCTAATCTTCCAAATTCTGGACTATGGTATGCAGGTGTTAGTGTTCCTGTTTTACAAGGTTTATTTATTGATGACAGAAGAGCTGCTCTTCAAAAAGCTTTCGTAGATAGAAGAGCTTTTGAAAATGAAGCTCAGCTTTTGCTTATTGATATATTGTTAGAAGGAAGCAATTACTATTGGCAATTTGCCAAATTTCAATATCAAAAAAGAGTGATAGAGGATGCTATTGAACTGGCTACCGATAATTTTGAAAATTATAAAATCGCTTTTGAGCAAGGTGATAAACCAGCGATTGATACATTAGAAGCGTCCATACAACTTCAAAATTTATCTATTCAAAACCAACAGCTGGAAGTCGATTTAGAAAATGCCAAGTTGAACTTGTTTACATTTTTATGGGGGAAAGAACAACCAATAGAAGAATTTGATTTGAAAGCTTCAGCTATAAACGCCATTTCGCAAAACAGAATTGACAGCTTAAGAGCTAGTTTGCCAATTTTCATACAAGAACATCCTGCAATTAGGGAAAGTGAATTTAAAATTCAGAAACTTCAAATAGAAAATCGATTAAAAAAGGAAAAGCTTAAACCAAAATTAAATTTGGAATATAATCTTCTCCAAGATCCCGCTGGAAATATAACCGAAATTCAAGGGTTGGATAATTACAATTGGGGATTGAGCTTTAGCATGCCATTGTTTTTAAGACAGCCAAGAGGAGAGCTAAGGATGAATGAAATAAAATTAGAAAACACCAATTTTGAGCTGCAACAAAAGCAACTTTCCATTCGCAATAAAGCTAGGCAGTATGAAAACACTTTTGAAAATATTGCGCAACAGCTAAAGACCTATCAAAATATTGTGATCCAATATGAAAGCTTATTAACAGCTGAATTAAGAAAGTTTGAAATAGGCGAAAGTAGTATTTTCCTGATTAACTACCGCCAAATGAGCTTAGTCAATGCACGAATGAAATACATTGAACTTCAAGCTAAATACCGATTATACTATCGTCAGTGGTTGCATAGTTTAGGAGCTAAGCCTGAATTGTGGGTGAATCAATAAGTAAGAAATAATATTGATTATCTTCGCAGCATGTGCGGCATAACAGGAGTATTTGCATTTAATGAAATTGGGAGGTTTAACCTTCCCAATATTTCTTTGGCTACGGAAACCCTAGAGCACCGTGGGCCTGATTTTCAAAAAGTTTTTGTAGGTGATTTTGTGGCTTTGGGTCATAGAAGATTATCCATTATTGACTTAAACCCCAATGCTAATCAACCCATGTCTGCTGAAGATGGTAGATATCAACTGGTTTTTAATGGCGAGATTTATAATTACAAAACCCTGCGTCAAGAGCTCACAAGTAAGGGGGTTTCTTTTGAAACAGAATCTGATACCGAAGTTTTATTGCAATTATTGATTCATGAAGGAAAAGATGCTTTAAATAAACTCAATGGGTTTTTTGCTTTTGCTTTTTATGATCAACAAAAAGAGGAAATGTTGGTGGCTCGTGACCGATATGGAATCAAACCACTTTACTATTTGGAAGATGAAGATCGCTTTATTTTCGCAAGCGAACTGAAAGCTATTCTAAAATTCGGGATAGAAAAAACCATCGGCACTAATTCTCTTTATACTTATCTGCAATTAAATTATTTGCCTGCTCCCATGAGTATGGTGAAAGGCGTGAAGAAATTGATGCCGGGTCAATATGCAATTGTTAAAAAAAAATCGGTTGAATTCAATTCTTATTATGAACTGAAAACCACTTTTGATAAGCCATTTCAAGGGAATTATGAAGATGCTCAATCACAATTAAAAGAATTGATGGAAAAATCAGTTGAGCGAAGATTGGTGGCAGATGTTCCTTTAGGCACATTCTTGAGCGGAGGTATTGATTCTTCCATTATATCAGCAATTGCAGCTAAAAAAGTAGATGGGTTACATACATTTTCCATTGGGTATAAAGGAAATTCCTTTTTCGATGAAACCGAATATGCTAATGCTGTGGCAAAACATATTGGCTCCAAACATCAAGTATTTTCTTTGAGTTTGGATGATTTGTATGGCTACTTGCCCAAGTTACTGAGGAGTTTTTCCGAACCATTTGCCGATAGTTCGGCTTTGCCTGTTTATGCTTTAAGCCAACGGACCAAAGAAAATGTAACGGTTGCTTTATCGGGTGATGGAGCAGATGAACTCTTTGCAGGATATAATAAACATGCCGCACTTTACCGACTTTGGCATCCCGGAGCTAAGGAAAAAATGGTAAGTACATTACGTCCATTATGGAATATATTACCCAAGTCCAGAAATAATCCATTTGGAAATATAGCTAGACAATTGAAGAAATTTGCTGATGCCTCTCAACTTGATATTCAATCACAATATTGGATGTTGGCGAGTTTGCAAAGTGCTAAAAAAAGTACAGATTTATTATCAAATGCAGTTTTAGAAGATGTTGATTTTGAGGGATTTGATTTATGGAAAGATCAATTGTTATCCACTCTTAGTTCTAAATCTATAAATCAATCTTTACAACTTGATCAAGAGCTGGTTTTGCAAGGCGATATGTTGCAAAAAGTAGATTTGATGAGCATGCAACATGCATTGGAAGTTCGGGTTCCATTTCTAGATCACGAATTAGTGGCTTTTGCTAATAGCTTGCCAGAAGAATTTAAAGTGAATGGCAAAAGAAAGAAAATGATTCTGCAGGATACTTTCAGAGATATTTTGCCTGATAAAATTTACAATCGCCCAAAACACGGATTTGAAGTTCCTCTTTTAGATTGGCTTAGAAAGGATTTAAAATCTGATATTGAAAATAAATGGCTGGATAAAGAGCTTATTGAAAAACAAAAGGTCTTTGATTGGGATGGAGTTGCTGCACTAAAAAAGAAATTGTTTTCCAGAAATCCTGAGGATAGCCATGCTCATGTTTGGGCGTTAATTGTTTTTCAAGAGTGGTGGGAGAAGTATATGGATTAAAGTACATTTTTTCTTTTGCTACTATATAAAAAAACGTCCGCAGGCGTCTGTTAACGCAAAAATTCTCGCTAGTCGCAATGGCGCAAAGTTTTACGCAAAGGAAAAATAGTGCATTAAAATGCTATACAAATGTTTTTTTTTCTTTTTTAACGTTGCGAGGTCGTTGCGTCTTTGCGGCTTTGCGAGAGTCACCTCAAGCCTTTGGCTTGTATAAGTTTTCGGCTTTACCGAAATAATATCTTAAGTTAAGAATTGAATCACTGAATTAACTTTTTATTTTCTTCCAAGCCATGCTCAAATTGCAGAGTAATATGCCCAATAGAGAAATTAGTATGCAATAATTCCTCAATTTTCTTCTGGATTTCATTTGTATGGCTCACAGGCAAATCTTCTCTTAAATCAACATGAGCTTCTAAATGGATTGTATATTCATCCAATTGCCATACATGTATGTGATGGATGTTTTTAACTTCTTTGAGCTGTTCAACCTCCTCAACCAAATGGGGAATGTTAATTCCTTCTGGCACAAATTGCAAAAGGATTTTGGTCGAGCCCCATAATAATTGCCATGAAGTTGCAATCAGATAAACACCTATTAAGATGGATAAAACTCCATCTACCCAAGTAACACCATAATATTTCATGGCTAAACCCCCACCCAAAACAGCTACGGAAAACAAGGTGTCGGATAGCAAATGCAAGAAAGCAGATTTCATATTCATACTGTTTTTGGCATCCTTTGCTAAAAACACTACACTTAAGCCATTTGCAATTATGGCAATCCCCGCCAACCAAATCACTAAGTCATTATTGATTTCCAGTGTTTGAGTTATTTGAAGACGCTGAATACTTTCAATAATAATATAAACTGCCACTGCTATAATTACAGCTGAATTGACGAATGCAGCTAAAACTTCCGCTCTTTTATACCCAAAGGATTTGCTATAGGTGGCTTCTTTTTTAGCTAAAATAATAGCAACTAAACTAATGATAAGAGCCGCTACATCGCTGAAATTGTGCATGGCATCGGAAATCAAAGCCATAGAATTCCCTACAATTCCGCCAACTATCTGAGAAACTGTGATAATAACGTTGAGCAATATGACCCACTTAAGCCTGCTTTCCTTTTTCATATAAATCAAAAATAGGTAATCGTCTTTTGAAGTACTAACCTCAAAATGAATTTTCCAAAACTATAAAATGAAAAAGCCACTTGATGAATTTTCAAGTGGCTTCCTAATTATTTATTTAAGTGTAAACTATTTATCCAACTCCAATTGCAGTGACTGCGGTGTAGTTTCTAACTCCCCAATCTCAATTTTAGAATCTCCTTTCACCGTAATGGTTGCTTTTATGAAATCCTCTTCCTCTGCTTTATAAATATTATCCACATATTTCTGTGGGTTTCTGTCAATATAAGGGAACCAAGTACTATGGATTTGCACCATTACTTTATGTCCTTTTTTGAAAGTATGTAGAATGTCCTGTAATGCGATTTCTACTTCATCTACTTCATTTGGAACAAATGGTTTTGGATCTGCAAAACTATCTCTAAATCTTCCTCTGAATACTTCAGCTCTCACCAATTGTTGATAATTACCCATCACAATATTTTCAGGATTATGCTCATAGCTTTCATGATCACCAGGATAAACATCAATGATTTTTACGATGAAATCAGCATCTGTTGAAGAAATAGCCACTTTCAATTTGGCTGCAATTTCACCAGCTAGGGTCAAATCCTCTTCCAAAACATCCGACTCCCAAGTTAACACATCTGGTCTTCTTGAGGCATGACGTTGGTCATCCGTCATATAGGCACGAGGCGTGAAGGTTACCCCTTCAGTAAATGATGTATAAGGCACTGGTTTAGCGGGATCGGATACATAGCTAAACTCATCCTCATTACTTCCTTCATCATTAATTAAAAGTTTACCATTTTGAGCAAATCCTAAAGTAGTTTTAGGAATTTGTGGTGGCCAAACCTCAAATTTTTGCCATTCTTTTAAACCAGTATCAAACATATAAGCTTCTGGCAATTCTGGTTTACCTTCACCGTCTCTTAAGAAATGATTAAAGAATGGTCTTTCAATTTCTTTTTGATAGAAAGTAGAAATACTATCTCCAAAATAGATATGATTAACTGCTTGAAAACCTTTCTCTCTCGCCCAATCTCCATGACTCCAAGGTCCGAAAACAATAGTATTATAAGCATCAGGGCTATTTTTTTCAACTTCCTTATAAATATTTAATGGGCCATATAAATCTTCGGCATCATACCATCCCCCTACTGTCATTACCGCATGGTCAATATCTTTCAAATGCGGGATAATGCTTCTTTTCTGCCAAAATTCATCATAATTAGGATGTTCTATTGTTTGCTCCCAAAATTCATTATCAAAATGAATTTTCTCCGTAATATTTTTTAAGGGACCTAATTCTAAATGATAATTATAGCCATCAATAGCATTTGCTGTTCTCATTCTTGCGAAAGCCTCATTATACCAAGACTCAGTCGTAGGCTCTTCAGTTTGATACCCAAAAACTGGATAAGCTGCGGTATAAGATTGCAAATAAGCGCCATTATGATGGAAATCATCAAAGAAAAAATCTCCTATGGGTGCTTGAGGAGAACTAGCTTTCAAAGCAGGGTGTGCATCAGGCAAAGCAGCGGCCGTATAAAAACCTGGGTAACTAATGCCCCATTGCCCAACTTTTCCATTGGTTTTGCCTTTCAAATGTTTCAACAGCCACTCAATAGTGTCATAGGTATCCGAACTTTCATCGGTTTCCTTTTTATGCTTATTACCAGGAATATTTGGTGTCATATTGGTGAACTCACCTTCAGACATCCATCTTCCTCTTACATCTTGATAAACAAATATAAACTTATCTTCCATTAAGTACTTTGACGGGCCCAATGAACGCTTATAAGCATCCGCTCCATAAGGTGCAATGCTGTAGCAAGTTCTTTGCATCATGATAGGATGTTTGCCTTTTTCTTTAGGCGTGTAGATGGCGGTATAAAGTCTGGTACCATCGCGCATAGGAATATAAACTTCCTCTTTATCGTAATGCTCTTTTACGTAACTGTTTTCTTCTTGCTGTGCCCAGAGGCTAGGACTAAAAAACAGACAAAAGCCAACTAAAAATAATATATGTCTCTTCATTTTAAATAAAGTTTTATTTGAAAGGATAAGTTAATAAATAAGTTTTTTAGATGGATAGATTGGGGGTAAATTTTGATGGGTGGTTAAAGGCAGATTGACGTTTCACGATTTTCCTTAAACTGTTTGCCTCCTCAACCGTTTGCCATTAAGTTGTAGCAGATAAAATAATAGATGAATCATATATTAGCAGTTCAAAACTTAAGTAAAACCTACCAATCAGGGGAGAAATCTTTAACCGTACTTTCTGATATTAATTTTGAAATAGAACCAGGCAGCAGTTGTGCCATTATAGGCCCTTCTGGAAGTGGTAAAACCACCTTGCTTGGGCTATGTGCAGGCCTGGATGAAGCAGGAACAGGTTCAGTAATCTTGAATAATAAAAAATTAGAAACGCTTTCAGAAGATGAAAGAGCTGCTGTTCGAAATGCCTCTGTGGGATTTATTTTTCAAAGTTTCAATTTATTGCCTACACTTACCGCATTAGAGAATGTAATGGTTCCATTAGAACTATTAGGCAAGAAGAATGTAAAACCAATTGCTGTTGATTTACTCCAAAAAGTAGGATTAGGAGATAGAATGGATCATTATGCTTCACAACTGTCGGGCGGTGAGCAACAAAGAGTTTCCATTGCAAGAGCTTTTGCCAATCAACCAAAAATTTTATTTGCTGATGAGCCAACGGGGAACCTTGATCAGGAAACTGGTGAAACTATTGAAGCACTTATCTTTAACCTGAATAAAGAATTGGGAACTACTCTCGTTTTAGTGACTCACGATCATGATTTAGCAAAGAGAACTGACCGAATCCTTCAACTCAAAGGTGGAAAACTTATCAAAGATACTTTAACAACAGAAGACGCTTAAAACCATTCTCATGCAAAATTTAAATTGGTTATTGAAAATGGCTTGGCGCGATAGCCGGAGAAATCGCTCGAGATTATTTCTGTTTATGAGCAGTATAGTGCTGGGCATAGCCGCACTGGTTGCCATTAATTCCTTTGGAGATAATCTTACCCAGCAAATCAACTCAGAAGCCAAAGAGCTTTTAGGGGCTGATGTGGAACTGGAAAGCAGAAGTCCTTTTCCTGATTCGCTTTATCAATTTCTGCAAAATGAAAATCTTCAGCTTTCAGAGGAAAGAGCATTTGCCAGCATGGTCTATTTCCCAAAAAATGGCGGAACACGATTGATTAATGTAAGAGCAGTGGAAGCGAATTATCCTTTTTATGGAAAGATAGAAAGCACTCCTTTCGAATCCGCAGATCAGTATAATAAAAATGAAAAAGCATTAGTGGACCAATCTTTAATGCTTCAATTTAATGTGAGCCCTAATGATTCGGTTCGAATAGGGAATAAAGTATTTTCCATTGCAGGCGAAATCAATAAAACCCCAGGGCAATCTGCTATCACAACAACCGTAGCTCCACCAGTATTCATTCCTTTTTCCAAGTTGGAAGAAACAGGCTTAATGCAAAAGGGAAGTAGAATCAATTATAAGCTCTATATCAAATTTCCAAATGGCATTGATGACCAAAAGTATTTTAATGAGGTATTAAAACCTAGATTGGAAAAGGAAGAAATCCGATTTGATGATGTGGAGGAAAGAAAAGAAGAATTGGGAGATGCTTATTCTGATTTAACAGGATTTCTAAATTTAACGGCTTTTATTGCGCTGCTTTTAGGCTGTATAGGTGTAGGCAGTTCTGTGCAGGTTTATGTCAAAGAGAAAGTAAAATCAGTAGCTATTCTTCGTTGTTTAGGAGCCTCCTCTCTACAAGGAATGTGGATTTTTCTGATCCAAATTGCCATAATTGGCTTAATCGGCTCAGTAATTGGATCCTTGATTGGAAGCAGCATTCAATATTTCCTTCCTCAGCTTTTTGCTGATTTCTTGCCTTTCGAAATTGAATTAAGCTTTAGTTATGGTTCATTTTTTCAAGGTATTTTAATTGGTTTGTTGGCTTCATTACTTTTTGCTTTAGTACCGCTTTTGCAAATCCGTAAGGTTTCTCCTTTAAATGTATTGAGAAGTTTAGGCTGGGGTAAAACTTCCAAAGCCAGCCGCTTTGTATATGTTTTGGTGGTATTATTCGTTTTCGGATTTTCTTATATACAATTACATGAGCTTCAAAAAGCTGCTGTTTTTACTGTTTCACTATTGGGAGCCGCGTTAATTTTAATGGGAGTCAGCCGCTTGATCATTTGGGCAGTAAGAAAGTATTTTCCAGAAAAAGCTCCATTTACTACCAGACAAGGTTTAGCTAATTTATATAGACCGAATAATCAGACTTTAATTCTGGTAGTAACGATTGGATTGGGCACTGCCTTAATCACTACATTAATGTTGAGTCAGGATTTACTATTGGATAAAGTAAAGCTAAGCAGTAGTGAAAATCAACCGAATATGGTGCTCTTCGATATCCAAAGTGATCAAGTGGATGAGGTAATCGAAATCACCAAAAATGATAGTTTACCTGTTATTTCTGAAGTACCCATTGTGACCATGAAATTGCACAGTATGAAAGGCGAATCAGTAGAATCGATTCGAGAAGACACCACAGCTGGAGTGAGAAATTGGGTATTGAGAAGGGAGTACAGAGTGACTTATCGAGATAAGCTAATTGATTCTGAAACAATCCTAGAAGGAGAGTGGAAAGGCACAGTTGAAAATGATTCCATTTTTATTTCTTTAGATCAAGGCTTAGCAGAAGATATGAAAGTTGGATTGGGAGATCCACTAACTTTCAATGTTCAGGGAGCATTGATCGAATGCTATGTTGGAAGCATTAGAGAAATCGACTGGCAAAGAGTGCAGACCAATTTCTTGGTGGTTTTCCCAGAAGGAGTATTGGAAGAAGCTCCAAAATTTCATGTACTATTAACGCGCTATGAGAAAGTGGAAAAATCGGCTCAGTATCAACAAAAAGTGGTGAGTAAATTCCCCAATATCTCTATAATCGATTTAGACTTGATTTTAAAAACCGTTGATGAAGTATTGGGTAAAATTTCCTTTGTGATTCAGTTTATGGCTTTCTTTAGTATAATTACTGGGGTAATAGTATTAATTGGTGCGGTAAATATTAGCAAGTTTCAGCGAATGCAAGAAGCCGTTTTATTAAGAACCATAGGCGCCAGCAGAAAGCAAATAGTCCGAATCAACTTTATGGAATATTTCTTTTTGGGAAGTATTTCCAGTTTAACGGGCATTATCATCGCCATTTTATCTTCTTGGGGATTAGCTTATTTTAGCTTTGAAACAGTGTTTGTTCCAAATCTTTGGGCAGTATTGATAACCTATATCGCCATTACAGGTTTAACTGTTTTCATTGGATTAACCAATAGTAGATCGGTGGTGAATAAGCCACCATTGGAAATATTAAGGAAAGAGGTGTAGATGATTTATATAAGAAATTGATTTCGTATTAAACAATTCTTGACGGGGTTTATAAAATTTTAAACAGCGAGAAACTGTAAATGTTAGGGTTTTCGTTAAAAAGTGAAGGTGTTATTCAAGTCTCAATTTTTCGTTTCCAATTTTACTTTACTTTCTTTTTTCTTGACAAAAAAGAAACAAAAAGTCAAGACAAAAAGATGTCAGCCAGAGGTTGACCAGCCTTTGGCTGGCTCCTACGCTTCAATGCAGCACCCTCCCCGCCTTTTTGTCCTCCTGCCCGCCCTCTTCGAGCAAATATTATTTAGTTTGGAAACTAAGCGGTGTTTATTAAGATTATCAATAAATACATAATGGAAGATCTACCACCAAATGTATCTACCTAAGCAGGCATATATTAGATCATTCAAGAAACCTATTTCGTCAATGTATAAAACAAATCAAGACTTTCTTCAGCATTTTCATTCACGAAATAATCTGCAACGGAAATTGATTTAACCAATGAATTATCCGCTTGATCAAGCTTGTTTCGGTTAAGTCTGTTTAAAAACTCATAAGGGATTCTTAAAAGTGGGGCAGGCAATCTGTATTGAAGATTTAAAATATCAAATCGAGTTATTTTCTTAACTGACTCGCGATTTTTATCATGATAATCCATCACCTTATCATTTCCTGCAATCCCATTTGCTTCTACTTCAGAGAAAATAGATTTGCATAATGCCTCAAGCTCAGGAGCAAAATATTCCCTTACATGCCAAGGATTTCGTGTCAAAGTCATTTTCTTATTTGGAGTAGAAATGATTGCTTTTCCTCCTGGTTTTAATACTCTATGAATTTCCTTTAAGAAGGTTTTATCATCCTTTATGTGCTCTATCACTTGAAAAGAAAGCACGGTATCAAAAGAATTATCAGCAATGTCTTTTAATGGCGGAATATGCATGGCCATAAACTTTGCTTGAGGATATTCCTTTTGCAGTTCATCCGTCAAACTTTTATACTTATCTATTCCAGTATAATGATCCGCTGCATTCACTAAAATCTCCAAGCCTCTTCCTGTTCCACATCCGATTTCCAACAAATTACCTTCAATTTGTGGCTGAACATAAACATAAGCAGCCAATAATCTTTGATGAATAGGATTGTCAGATGCAATAGAATCAGAAGTGATTTCTGTGGTGGAGACTTTGGACATAATATTTAGCTTAACCGACTTTTAAAGCCTTTTTTATACTGTCAAAAAATGATGGTTGTGGTTTTTCCTCCTGATGTTCTGGGAATATAGTATCATGAAATTTAATATCTTCCTTTTCTTTTTTAGTGTAAAAAGTAGCAGAAAACATTTTTCTTTCTTCCTTATCTGGACACTCTAAAGGTTTCGTATAGCCATAATACGAAGTATCTTTTACCTCAAAAATCACCGCTCTATTAAATCTACAAGAAACCGCTTTTTTACATTTGGAAACGCAATCGTTCCACATTTCTAAAGCACCATTCCATTCTGGCTTCCATCGTGGAGTCAGGTAAAGTTGTAAATTTAATCTACGCTGTACATCTTTTTCAGGATGAATATTGAAATCCACATGAACATCCTCAAAAGAGCCTTTTTTGCCTTTTTGAATGCCTACTCCAAAGCCATCGTTAGTAATGAAAGCATTTTTAATGCCCGTCACTTTCTCGATAAACTCCAGAAACTGAGGTTTTGCGATCTCCTCCTTCAGTAGGTTAAACAAACGAGGATATTCTTCAAACTTATCACCCTCCAGCTTATTCTCATGTCTATCCTTTTTAGGCTTATTGAAAAGCTCATCTTCAGGAAAGAAATTATGAAGTTTTTCTGCAGTTTCCGTTGACAAAAAGTCATCCAGAATGATGTGGTGAAAAGGTTTGGAAGATTCGAACTCTTCCTTGTACTGATCGATTTGTTCTTGACTAAAATGCTTACTTTGAATAAGTTCCATAAAGGAATTTAAAATTTCGTGGCGCAAATATACACTTCAAATGTAGTTTGCTCACATAAAATTTAAAATATTTAAATTTAATTTTCTATTACTTTCTCATTATTTCGATAAACACCCCATAATGACAGTGTAATCATAAGCCTAAACCCTTTTATTTTCTAAAAAGTGCCAAAATTATAAGTAATATTATAAAATCTCAACGGAATGATGTAGGAAAAAGCATAGGTGTCTGCTCTTTATACTTCTTATACTCCTCACCAAAGCGGGCTATCAACCTCTTTTCCTCATAATGAATCCC
>QNXU01000121.1 GCA_003973485.1 Bacteroidota bacterium
ATAATCCAGAATATTACAAGGATAAATTTTTATTAGAGCAGCCCCTAGAGGCCGCCCTAACCGAGCTGGATCAAGTCCGCTCTTGATTTGTTTTCCTAATTGTAAATTTAATGAAAAATCATTTGGTTTTCAACACAGAATCTCTGCGGCTTTGCGAGTGTTACCTCAAGCCTTTGGCTTGTATAAGTTTTAGTAAAAGCCTTAGGCTTTCAATATGTAAAAAAGTAATTACTAATAGAAAAGAAGATGTTAAAATATTGAATGAAAGAATTATAAGTTCCCCTCAACTTTTTATAATGGATAGCATTAAATAATGCCGTAAACTATTGATTCCTTTCAGCTATTGCACTAATTTGCCTTTTGTATGAATATCACCAATCCTAACGCCTTTTGGCTTCTTTTTTTAATTATTATCCCTATTCTGATCCACCTTTTTCAGTTTAGGCGATATAAAAGTTTAAAATTCAGCAATCTCTTTTTCCTGAGTGAGGTTAATGAGGAGCAAAGGAGAAGCCGAAAATTAAAACACATACTCATTTTAATCAGTCGGATACTTTTAATCCTCTTTCTGGTTTTAAGCATTGCCAAACCTTTTTGGAAAAGTGAAGCCATGAATTCTGAAGTGAATTTATTGGTTTTGGATCAGTCTGCCTCTAATACGGCTTATGCAGAAGGGAGCTCCAACCCCATAATTGAGGAAAACATGAGCTACATCAATCAGCTTTTTGAAAGTTATCCTCAATCGTTAAAAGCCGTCAACCAGTCTGGAAATTCATTGGAAGCTTATCAGGAAATTGAAATAGCCGAAAATGAAGTAGGCATGAATTTGAATAGAATAATGGATAATAATCCATCCTCAGAAAAGCTGTTATTACTTAGTGATTTTCAAAAATCTGTTGTAGATGATAATATTTCTATTTTTTCAGATTCTTCTAAAGGTTTTGTTTTAATGCCACCCTATCAGCAAAACCCCAACAACATCTGGGTTGATTCTTTGTGGATAGACCAAATGGAGGATGGATCAGGCAATGAGGAATTAAAAGTACAAATCAGCTCTTTGGGAGAGTCTGGAGATATCAATATTGCATTAGAAAATGACGAACAATTAATTGGTTCTCAGCAAATATTTTTGGAGAATAAGGGACAGAAAACTTTGAGCTTCCCGATTAAAAGATTCTCAGCTGATAGGAGTTCATCCTTTCGCATCCAATTGGAAGCAGGCGATTTAGATTTTGATAATACTTTCTATTTTAGTCTTCCTGAAAGGAGTAAATTGAAAATATTGTTGCTAGCTGAAAGCAACAGCAATACTTTATTAAGTACAGTATTTGAAAATGATGAGCTATTCACTTTCCGCAGTGAATCATTGAATAATTTTGCCTTTCAGGATTTGGATGAATATGATTTGGTAATGGTAGAACTTGGAGATCAACTCAATAATTTTGCATCGGGAGCTTTGAAAACCTATGCTGCAACGGGCAATAATTTAGTGGTCATTCCTAAAACAAATTTTGACCAATTTCCATTTTTGGAAGATCTAGGCTTTTCAAATGTATCCAATATTTCTCGCCCAGATAAAAATCCCATAAAACTTCAAAGTCCTGATTTGCAAAACCCATTTTTCAGGAATGTATTTAATAATATGAAAGAAGCTATCAGCATGCCGGAAGCTGCATTGTATTTAAAATGGAATTCAGGGCAAAAATTACTGTCCTTTATCAACGACTATCCATTTTTGGGTTTAACAGGAATCAATGATAATATCTTTCTATTTGCTACTCCATTCGATCAAGATTATACCAATTTCACACAACACGGAATTTTCTTGCCAGTTTTTTACAAAATTGCTTTTAGTGGCAAAAAGGAAAATCAAACTCAATATTTCTTCTTAAATCAGGATGTGATAGAACTAGCCTTAACTAATATAGAGGAAGGCACAATTGTGAAATTGCAACAAGGAGAACAAGAATTAGTGCCTGACCAAAGAATAAGTGGAAATGAAATGCGCTTAATATTACCACAGGAAGATTTAAAATCTGGCTTTTATACTATTATCAATACCAAAACAGAAGAAAAATTGGGTGAATTAGCCTTAAACATCCCTAAAAAAGAAAGTGAAACAGGCTATTATACTACTTCTGAATTGCAATCTCTTTTTCAAGATCAGGAAAATGTTGTAATTTTAGATGGATATGATTTTTCATCGATCAAAGATTATATTGATGAAACCAAAAACGGTTTTCCTTTGTGGAAATATTTCTTAGTATTAGCTTTGCTGAGTTTATTAGCTGAAGTTTTAATCATCCGCTTGCTTAAATAGATATGCGAACTTACATCAAGGCTGTCAAAATCATTAATCCTGCCTCTCAGTGGCACAATCAGTCCGTTAATTTATTGGTGGATGATGGCGTAATTACAGAAATCAATCCTTCCGGAAAAATAGATGCTGATATCATTATTGAGGAAAAAGAACTACATGCTTCGGCTTCTTGGTTGGATATGCGCGTTTTTTCTGGCGAACCCGGTGAGGAATACAGAGAAGATTTTGAAAGTTTAGCGAATGTTTTGGAAGCTGGCGGATTTGGAAGTGCATTATTAATGCCCAATACAAATCCTGTGATTCAAAATAAAGCAGATATTAAAACCGTGATGTCCCGTAATAGTGGACAAGCAGCTCAAATTTTACCTTCTGCAGCCGTAACCATTAATTGTGATGGTGAGAATTTGAACGAAATGCTGGATGTTTACCATGCAGGTGCTATTGCCTTCACGGATGGTGCACAACCATTATGGAATAGTGATATTTTAGTAAAGTCATTGCAGTACCTTCAAAAATTTGATGGCTTACTGATGACTATGCCTCAAGATCATAAGTTGGCGCTTTTCGGGCAAATGAACGAAGGCATAGTAAGTACTGGCTTAGGCATGAAAGGAATCCCGCATTTAGCAGAAGAAATTATTATCCAACGAGATTTAGAATTATTGAAATATGCTGGCGGAAAACTGCACTTTAGCTGTATCAGCAGTGCTAAAAGTGTAGAAATGATCCGGAAAGCAAAAGCAGAAGGCTTAAATGTGACTTGCGATGTGAACATCCATCATTTAATCCTAGATGATGAAAATTTGGAAACCTTTGACACTCACTATAAAGTTTTACCGCCTTTAAGAACTCAAAAAGACATTGAAGCTTTAATTTCCGGAGTGAATGACGGCACTATTGATGTAATCGTTTCTTCGCATCAACCTTTCGATCAGGATCATAAAAAAATGGAATTCGATTTGGCAGAATTTGGCATTATGGGTGCTCAAATTATGTATCCTATGTATCATAAATTCCTTGCCAACAAAATTGAGCTTTCCACATTTATCAGCTGCATAGAAGCTAATCCTAAGAAAATATTAAATCAACCACAGGCTAAAATAGAAAAAGGTGCTCTGGCCGATTTTACATTGTTTTCCAATGATATGAAATGGGATTTTAATACTGAGAGCAATTTTTCTAAAAGTGATAATTCTCCATTTATGGGTCAAAGCTTTTCAGCTAAGGCAATCGGGCTTTTTAAAAATAAGCACCATTATTTAGATTCAAAATTTACAAATTCCTGATATGAATTTATTAGTCAAAAGCCCTTTAAGGTTCAGCTTGATTGCTACAGTTTTTGTGATCCTGATGTTTTTCATCTTGATTTTCTTAGATAAAAATCCAGTGATCTATTCAAGTAATATCATTTTTATTGGTCCGCTCTTGAGTTTATTTTTATTCTTTGCAGTAAAACTGTTTCGTGATACCAATCCTGATGGATTGAGATTTTGGCAAGGCTTTTCAATTGGCATTTTATACACCTTATTTTTCACCCTATTTTATTCTCTAGTACTTTGGAGTGATGCTACTTTGTTTGAAACAGATCATTTTGATGAATATAGAGCTATGATAATTGAAAAAATAATAGCTGGAAAAGATATGCTAGTGGATAAAATGGGTGAGGAAGGTTATCAGGAGTATTTGAAGTCTGGTGAATCATCTAATGCCAGAATAATTGGCAGCTTGGCAGTCAATAATATTATAATTGGTGCATTAGTTACGCCTTTAGTTTCCCTTTTCATGAGAACCAGTGAACCCAAAAGAGTATGAAGTATAATATAAGCATTGTTATACCGGTTTTTAATGAAGAGGAATCATTACCTGAATTAACCCAATGGATTAATCGAGTGATGGCTATTCATCCATTATTAAGCTATGAAATATTAATGATCGATGATGGAAGTTCAGATGATTCATGGGAAATCATAGAAGAGCTTTCTAAGCAACACATTCAGCTTAAAGGAATTAAATTTTCTAGAAATTACGGGAAATCAGCAGCACTTCATACTGGTTTTAAACACTCGAAAGGCGAGGTTGTGATCACTATGGATGCTGATATGCAAGACAGCCCAGATGAAATACCAGGTCTTTATGAGATGGTCAAAAATGAAGGCTACGACATTGTTTCCGGCTGGAAAAAGAAAAGACATGACCCGATCAGCAAAACAATTCCTTCCAAATTTTTCAATTTTGTGACTCGGAAGATATCAGGCATTAAATTGCATGATTTTAATTGTGGTTTGAAAGCTTACCGTAGTAAGGTGGTGAAAAATATAGAGGTTTATGGCGAGATGCATCGCTATATCCCTGTGATTGCCAAATGGAATGGGTTTAGAAAAATTGGCGAAAAAGTAGTTCAGCACAGGGCGAGGAAATACGGGGAGACAAAATATGGATTAGAGCGATTTCTATATGGCTTTTTAGATTTACTATCCATTACTTTTGTTTCAAAATTCAAGAAAAGCCCTATGCACTTTTTTGGTGCATTCGGTACTTTATCGTTTATAGCAGGATTTTTCATTACCATTTATATCATAGGCAGGAAATTCTATGAGATTCATTATAAATTGCCTGTTAGAGAAGTCACAGATCAACCCCTCTTCTTTTTGGCTTTAGTGGCTTTAATTGTTGGGGTGCAGTTATTCTTGGCTGGATTTATTGGTGAAATGATCACCATGAATTCACCAAAGAAGATAGATTACATAGTTGAGGAAGAAACAGGATTCTGATGCGATTTTATTCCGTAGTTATCCCCATTTACAATCGCCCTGATGAGATTAAAGAGCTTCTGGAAAGCTTGACCAAGCAAACCTTTACCAATTTTGAGGTCATTATAGTGGAAGATGGTTCTAAAATTAAATGTGAAGACATTTGCAATTCTTTCAAGGACAAGCTCAATCTTCAATATTTCTATAAAGAAAATTCAGGACAAGGTTTTAGCAGAAATTTCGGTTTTGAAAAAGCTACAGGAGATTATTATATCGTTTTTGATTCCGATTGCATCATTCCTAAAGATTATTTCGAAACAGTTGATAATTTCTTGAATGAAAATCCACTTGATGCCTTTGGTGGACCTGATGCTGCTTTGGATAGTTTTACCATTGTACAAAAAGCCATTAGCTATTCTATGACTTCTTTCTTTACCACAGGTGGAATCAGAGGCGGCAATAAGCAATTAGAGAAATTCCGACCAAGGAGCTTTAATATGGGGATTTCTAAGGAAGTATTTGAAAAAACCGGTGGCTATAACATCACCCGAATGGGAGAAGATATAGAGTTTAGCATCAGAATAGAAAAAGCAGGATTCAAAACGGGTTTAATTCCCAATGCCAAGGTTTACCATAAAAGAAGAACCCAACTCGGTCAGTTTTATAAACAATTATTTTTCTTTGGAAGGGGTAGAATCAACATCTTTAGATTTTATAAAAGTGAGTTGAAAGCTGTCCACCTTTTGCCAGTGGTTTTTGTACTTGGCTTGTTTTTCTGGCTTTCTACCTCCTTATGGCAGACACAATTATTTCAGTTGGGAGCTGCTTTGTTAGCTATCTATTTTATATTAATTGGAATAGATGCCTTTATGAAGACCAAGAACTTCTTAGTGGCATGGCTAAGTTTAATCACTTCCTTCATCCAGCTTTTTGCCTATGGAATGGGTTTTTTAAAAGAAAGTTTTGCTTATTTGAGGCAGCCTGAGCCTGAGGGGGGTAAAGCAAAAAAAGGAACAGCCTAAGGCTGTTTTTTTACCACTAAGTTTCGCTAAGTTTTACACAAAGAGCACAAAGGAATTAATCGAGATCATTTTGCAGAGCTAGAGCTTCCCAGCTCGTACCTAATTCCCCCACCAAAAATTTCAATCCCTTAAATCTTTCTTTACTTTTGACGTTATTGTTTTAAATCCATAGCCTTATGAAAAAAGTCATTATAGTTGTTGCGGTTATAGTACTGCTAATAGCTTTTTCTTTTGTTTACTTTTTTTACCTCCAACCCATTAAGAAAAATAATCCTTTGATGGCTGTCCCGCCTGATGCCAGCATGATTTTTCAACTAGAAAATCCCTTTGAGGAATGGAATGAAATCACTGATAATAAAATCTGGAATTATTTAAAAACCAATCCCTATTTTGAGGAGATTGGACAGGAAATGGACAGTTTGACAGTTGATATGAAAAGCAATTCAAGCTTGTGGGAATTGGTAATGGATCGTCCTATGGTGATGTCTATTCATAAAACCAGACCGAAAGATTACGATTTTCTTTATGTGATCGATTTGCAACGCGCAACACAATTCGATTTTATCAAAAACTATATCAATGATTTTAGCGATGACATTGAGAAAGTATATACCAGAACTTACAAAGAACAGGAAATCCTTGAAATCAAATTTATTGATTCTCCTACCACTTACTACCTTTTTATCTATGACAATCTATTGAGTGTTTCATCTACACATATTCTTGTTGAGCAATCCATTGACCAGTTGAAAAAGCCCATTTTAATTCGGGATTTTGATTTTATTGATATCACAAAAGCCTTGGGCTCAAATGATATAAATATGTACATCAATTACTCCGCATTTTCGGATTATTTAAAAATATGGATGGATGATTCTGAAGATGAAAGCTCAGATATACTTAGCATTTTGAAATATAGTGGGATGTCACTGGAAGCTACTGATAAAGTATTTTCAGTGGAAGGATACACAAATGTGAAAAAAGACAAGCCAAATCTTCTCACGGCTTTAATGAATTCCGGTGAGGGAGAGATTGGTGTGGGCACTATAGTTCCGGATAATGCTTCCTATTTTATGAGTTTAGGATTTGATGATGCAAAAGAATTCTATGAGCAAATGGAGGAAGTCTTAAAAATTAGCGAAGACGGTGAATCCTATATGGAAAGCAAGCAAAAAATTGAAGACTATCTCGATATTTCCATAGAAGATGATTTTCTAAGCTGGATCGATAATGAAATAGCTTTGATTCAGCTTAACTCCAATAGTGATGAGAATAAGGTTGAATTAGCTGTAGCTATAAAACATACTGATTTTGAGGATACCCAAGAGCGATTGGGCTACATTGAACAACAAATCAGAAAGAAAACACCAGTTAAATTTAAAGGGATTAGCTATAAAGGCTATGACATTCAGTTTCTTTCCATCAAAGGATTCTTTAAGCTTATGTTTGGAAATGCTTTTGAAGGAATTGACAAACCCTACTATACCATATTAGATGAATATGTAGTATTCAGTAATTCCCCTCGAACTTTGGGTAAAATTATTTCATCAGTAGAAGAAAAAAGCACCTTAGATCATACCAAAGAGTATGCTGTTTTCATGGAGAATTTCGATTATGAATCCAGTTTATTCATTTACCTCAGTGCAAATGAACTTTTGAGCGATGCAGAAAGAATCCTAGATGCAGCATCATGGCAAGAATTAAAGCCACATCAGCCCTACTTTAAAAGTTTCCCTATGATTGGGATGCAAATTAAAGCAGATGGGGACTTGCTAAATCATCAGATCCAACTGAATTATTTAAACCATGAGCAAATAAGCAATTGGAATAATTTAGTAAAAGAAAGTGAATTTAAAGAAGATGAAGTAACCGATTCCACCGAAACGGAAGATGAAGATTTAATTTCAATTGAGAACATTTTACCAGAAGATCTGAACAGCAAAACCTTTATTGAATATTATGAAAATGAACAAGTCAAATTTGAAGTTTCCCTTAAAGATGGTTTAAAACATGGCAGATATTTTCAATATGATAGCCTCGGTAATATGGTGGTAAAAGGTCGCTATAGAAATGATGAAAAATCAGGCACTTGGAGGTTTTATGATGAGGATGGAGATTTAATTAGGAAGGAAAGGTTTTGACAACATAAATGCCCTTATATTTAAATAGGGCTTGCTTAAAAACAGATTAAATAACAAAAAAGAATTTCCTATCTTTATTGGCAGTGATTATAATGTGATAGTTTTTCAGCAAGTGCAAGCCTTTTTGAAGAAAAAGACCGTATTGTTTTTAAGCAAGCCCTAAATAGCTTAAGGAATGCTATAGCGATTTTCTTTTGGCAAAATTAGTAAATTAAACAGCCGCTGCTGCCTGCAATAACAACCCACAAATATAGGCTGCATAAGTACCCAAGGCATAGCCTAAAACAGCCAAAAGCACTCCAACTGGAGCTAAGCTAGGGTGAAATGCACCTGCAACTATTGGAGCGGAAGCCGCACCGCCTACATTCGCTTGACTTCCGACAGCCACAAAGAAATACGGAGCTTTAATGATTTTGGCGACTCCCAGTAAAACAATCACATGAACCGCCATCCAAATCAACCCTACCATAAAAAAACCAGGATTATCAAAGATGGCAGTTACATCCATTAACATTCCAATAGAGGCTACCAAGACATATATCATCACACTTCCCAAACGAGAAGCACCAACTCCTTCGAGTTTTCGGGCTTTGGTAAATGATAGTCCTAAGCCAATGGTGGTGGCAATTACTACCAACCAAAAGAAGGAAGAAGTTAAACTGAATTTATCTAATTGTGGGGCTACTTCGCCTATCCATGGCGCGATTATATCTGCTCCAAAATGTGCTATTCCCGTAGCTCCAAAGCCAATGGCCAAAACGGTCATTACTTCTGGCAGCGTTGGGATTTTCATAATGGAAGCCTGATATTTCTCTATTCCATTTTTCACTTCTTCAATGGAAGAAGCATCCGCTTTCAATCTTTTATCTAGCTTTTTAGAAATACCGACTCCGTACAGCAAAAATGCCATCCAAATATTCGCTACGATCACATCCACGGTAATCGTAGTCGCAAATAAATCTTCACTAGCCCCGAAGGTTTCAAACATGGCTGCTTGGTTTGCTCCTCCACCAATCCAACTTCCAGCTATAGTAGCCATTCCTCGCCATACGGCATCAGGGCCAACACCTCCTACTATATCTGGAGCAAAAGAGGAAACTATCAAAATCGAAAGTGGACCGCCAATTACAATACCTGTAGTTCCTGCCAAAAACATGATGATGGCTTTCTTCCCTAATCTGGCAATAGCTTTCAAATCAATACTAATGGTCAATAAAACTAAAGCCGTTGGCAATAAATAGCGGGATGACATATAATAAAGATTGGATTCATCTCCTGAAATAATGCCAAAAGTGTTAAATAAAGAAGGGAGGAAATAACAAAGCAATACAGATGGGACAATTCTGTAAAATTTCTGCCAGCCTGATTTTTTACTGGAAGCTGTGATAAAAATCGCTGCTAATATTAACATCAGCAATCCAAAAACTACGGCATCATTGGTGATTAGTGGTTTTTCCATTAGGTATAATGTTCTTTCAAAATTTCTACAAATTCACTTAAAATCATAGCGGTAGCACCCCAAACTACTTTTTCTTCTATATCAAAGAAGGGGGCTTTTAATCTAATCTCTTGAGCTACTGTCAGTTCTTTCTCTTGTAGAGTTTTGGGATGAATTAAATGTTGTACTTCCGCTTTAAAAATGTGCTCCACTTCACGAGGGTCTCTAATAAATTCAGGCTTCCGATCTAAAATACTTACGACAGGTTTTACTATAAAATTACTTGCCGTAACATTCAGATCTGATAGACTTCCAATTACCTGATTATCAGAAATTTTGACTCCAATTTCCTCAAAAGTTTCCCTGATTGCAGTTTCAATTAAATTATCATCCGAATCTTCCAACTTTCCACCTGGCAGGCTGACTTGTCCACCATGAATCCCTTGGTACGGTGGTCTTTGCATTAAAGGAAAATAGATTTTTCCTTCATCTGGATAAAGCGCAATCATTACAGCACCTTTTTTGGGAGGCTTATCATATTGCATCTTAAAACGCTGCCCTATGGGTTGCGCCATCATTTGCTGATGGGCATTATCCCCAGGTAGTTCTTGCGCTAATCTTGTTTTCAGAAAATTCTTTAATTCAAGTATCATAGATTACAATCAACAATAATACAAAACTTAAGTGAGCTGAGGGAAAAAAATTGATTAAAGGTGGTCTAAAAAAGTAATTTTGAAAATCAGGACAAAAAAAAGACATGCGAAATAAATCACATGGTTTTCTGAAAATTTTAAGAAGAGAAGTTATTTTTTTCTTCTCCTGTTTTGCTTAGTAAAGTTAAAATAGCACATTCTATAAGTTTAAGTGCACTTTTTCATTGTTTTATGGTGTCCCATAGAGCAGAATTAAGCATTAAATTGGCAATTCTTGCAATTTATACTCGCTTTATCATTCATACTTTTTCCATTGATGAAAAAGTATGCAATGCCATAGGCATCACTATGTGGAAAATCTAGGTAAAATGATGCTACTACCCGCTCATGCCAACGCCCGCCCGCCATTTTACCCTCCATCCCGCTTTTTCGCTAAGGCGAAAGTTGGGGAGTTAGCTATTAATGAACACATCAAGTAAATCCAACTTAATCATACTTTAATTAACCCCCTTTTAACTAGTCTCTAGACATTTCTTAATTACTCAACTAAAATAGTTTAATCTTTGAATAACTATGGTGTCTCAGCGAGGAAAGCAGAAAAAAGGTGTTCATAAATTCCATTAGAGAAATTTTGCCACAAAAAAAGCCGTGCAAAATAAATTACACGGCTTTCTGAAAATTTCATAATGGAAAATTAATTACTTCCCTGCTTCATACCTTTTAGAAACTTCATCCCAGTTGATTACATTAAAGAATGCTGAGATGTAATCAGGTCTTCTGTTTTGATAATTTAGGTAGTATGCATGTTCCCAAACATCAAGTCCTAAAATTGGAGTTCCTCCACAGCCTACATTTGGCATGATTGGATTATCCTGATTTGGAGAAGAGCAAACCTCTACTTTTCCACCAGAATGAACACATAACCAAGCCCAACCTGACCCGAATCGAGTTGCAGCGGCATTTGAGAATTCCTCTTTAAACTTATCAAAAGAACCATAAGCTGCATTGATTGCGTCAGCTAAAGCTCCTGATGGTTCACCGCCTCCATCTGGGCTCATTACAGTCCAGAACAATGAGTGGTTATAATGTCCACCACCATTATTTCTAACAGCATTATTATCACTATTATTTTTAAGCAATTCTTCTAAAGATTTGCCCTCCATGTCAGTTCCTTCAACGGCTGCGTTTAATTTGGTAACATATCCGTTATGATGCTTTCCATGGTGAATTTCCATAGTTTTTGCATCTATATGTGGTTCTAAAGCATCTTTTGCATAAGGTAATGCTGGTAATTCAAAAGCCATAATATTTATAAATTATAGGTTAAACATTTATTAAAAAAATTAATTATTCTTATTTCTCATTTTTGCAAAAAAATCATCAATCAACTTTTTGCTTTCAGTTGCCATCAATCCACTTTTAACTTTCGTTTTAGGATGAATCATATTGGGATTTATCTTTGAAAACCCTCTTTTTTCATCCGCTAAAGCGTAAACTATTTGGTCAATTTGAGCCCAATTTAATGCGCCTGCACACATTCCGCAAGGTTCTAAACTGACAAAAAGCGTACAATCCTTTAAATATTTACCACCTAAATGATTGGCAGCTGATGTAATTGCTAGCATTTCTGCATGTGCCGTTACATCATTCAATCTTTCCGTCTGGTTGTAGGCTTTTGCAATGATTTTATTCTGACAAACAACTACAGCACCAACGGGAATTTCTCCTTCCTCATAAGCTATTTCAGCCTGACGAAGCGCTTCCCTCATAAAGTGCTCGTCAGAATTAACGGTGAGTTCCATTTTATGTTTAACGAAATTTAGTAGTTTCAAACATTTTTTGAGCGATGGGCTGCCACTTAGATTTCAAATAAGGTGGACATGAAAAGCTGATGGTAACTAAACCATTTTTATGGATGGTGTAAAGCAAGTAAGTATAACGTTGCTCAGCAGCACGATTGCCTTCAACATCAGGTTTCCCTTCAAACTGATATGCCACAAATTCTTTTTCATTTAGTTCCACCAATTCCTTTTGAGAAAATTTTATTTCTTGAAATAGAGTGGGGATACTGGAATCATAAAACTCCTTAAGAAGTGCCACATCACCATCTTGCCAAAAAGTAGGCGAGGCTGTGATAGTGAATTCTACAGCTGATTGTTCATCAGTCATAGCTACATCAGGAATCCTAGCCCCTAAAAACTTTGCAGAAAGTTCTTGCTGAGTCATGGTTCTGAGGTCAGTAGAAACTTCCATACTGAGATAATCAGTTAGTTTTTGTTTTTTTAAAACTGGTTCCTGAACCAGAAAAAACATGAAAAATATTAAACCAATAGATTTAATCATTTAATTACTTTTTATATCAATTAAAAAAATTAAG
>QNXU01000119.1 GCA_003973485.1 Bacteroidota bacterium
GCTTTACTTTGATGAATCAATTGTCCACTTATAGTATATAATTCTACTGTTACATCATTTGTTGTATTTAATTTTCTTAAATCAACCGTAAACGTCCCTTCATTTGGGTTAGGATATACATTTATGTTAGCAAAATCACTTTCATCAATACTTAAAGGATCATAAACATTAACCGTATAATCTTCTACCTCACCATAGGAGGCATTTCCACAACTTTCAATATCACCAGTATATAATACTCTTAATCTCATTGTTGTAGATCCTAATCTTGCATCTACTGGCACTGTAATTGTTCCTGTTCCAGTTCCTAAACCTGCTGATGGAACATCATGTTGATATGTTATTACAAATACTTCGTTTGCATCATCAAAATCACCATCATAGTTCCAATCTATCCAACATCCTTAAAATACTTTTTTCTAAAGTAGTACCACGAACTATGGAATCATCAATTACCACAACCGTGTCTACTTTTTTCTTGATAACCTCATAAGTAGTATCATAAACATGGGCAACAAGGTCATCTCGATGGGCATCATCCGTAATGAAAGTTCTCAGTTTGGCATCCTTAATTACCAGTTTCTCAACTCTTGGACGAAAAGACAACAGCTTTTCTAAGGCTTGATCGTCTTCTCTAGCACTTCTTAATTCTTGAAGCTGTCTTTTTGCTAAATGCTGCTCCATTCCTTCCATCATTCCTAAAAATGAGGTTTCAGCCGTATTCGGAATGTAAGAGAATACTGTGTTTTCTAAATCATAATCGATTGCTTCAAGTATTTTAGGAACTAAAAGTTTTCCTAACTTTTTACGCTCAGCATAAATTTCTGGATCAGAACCCCTCGAAAAATATATTCTTTCAAAACTACATGATTTACGCTCTAAAGGCTCAATGAATTGCTCCATTTTATAATCACCTTTAGTATTAATCACCAAAGCATGAGCAGGCTTTATCTCTTGAATATCTTCATAATTAACATTAAAAGCAGTCTTAATTGCTGTCTTTTCTGAGGCTACGACTACTACCTCATCATCAGCATAATAGTGAGCGGGTCTAATGCCTGATGGATCCCTAGCAACAAAAGCATGACCAGCACCTGTAATACCTGCCATTGCATATCCACCATCAAAATCACGGCACGCACGCTGCAACACATCCAACATATCGAGTTTTTCCTCAATTATTTGAGTGATTTCAGCATTAGTGTATTCGTCTTTGTGTGCTTCAAAAATTCTTTGGTTTTCCTCATCCAAAAAGTGTCCTATTTTTTCCATCACCGTAACGGTATCCACCTTTTCTTTTGGATGCTGACCTAACTCAGTTAAAATATCAAATAATTCTTCAACATTGGTCATATTGAAATTTCCAGCCACCATCAAACTTCTGTTCTTCCAGTTGTTTTGACGTAACATTGGGTGACAATTTTCAATAGCATTTTGCCCGTGTGTACCATATCTCAAATGCCCTAACCAAACTTCTCCCGTAAAAGCACAATTTTCTTTCAACCATTTTTCTTGGTTAAACCATTTCCCACCTTCCTTTTTTGCTTTTTTATATTTCTTGGAAATTTTCTTAAAAATATGGGTGATGGGCTGACTATCAACAGAACGATATCTGCTAATATAACGATGACCAGGATCCACATTGAGCTTTACATTTCCTACTCCAGCTCCGTCTTGCCCCCTATTATGTTGTTTCTCCATCAACAAATAGAGTTTGTTCATGGCATAAAGTGGTCCATATTTATCAATGAAATATTGCAGTGGCTTTCTTAAGCGGATAAGGGCAATTCCGCATTCGTGTTTGATGATATCGCTCATGATTTTTTACTTAAGACACAAAGTTAAGTTTATTATAATTGATGTTCAATGTTTTTCTTCTAATAAGACCACTCCTTAAAATAATCCAAGTAAGATATTCGATAGAAGTATGGTTTTATTAGGATGAATTTACTTAATTAGTAAAGGATAAGTTTAAAAATAATCCTATTTTTGAACTTAACTTTTTGATGCCATCTGCTTCAAACCAAAACATAAACTAAGCATAAAAGTGATCAAGGCTGCTTTACTACAAATATTTGTACTTTTTTTAACTATTTCATTAGGCTTGGCTCAAGATGTTTCTTTTGATTCTTTAAATCAATACTATAAAAATGAATTTAAAGAATGGGAGAAAAGTAATCTTGATCATGAATCATTTGTTAAAAAAGTAGAAAATTTTTCAGCCTCAGAAATAACAGAATTCTCTCAATTTCAAGCTTCTTTAGAACTGATTGCCTTATTGGATAAAAACAAGAAAAATGAACTAGGCGTTCAACTCGTTTCAAAAATAATTCCTAAGACTAAAGCTGTTGAAGAATTTCAAGCATTTCTATATTATAAACTTGCCCAATTTTACTATAGACTTGATCAGCCTGTTCAATCTCTGGAATGCTATTTAAAGTCCTCTTCATTCATACAAAAATTAAACAACCCATCTTTTTTAGCTCATGTTTACTATAGAATTGGCATAATAAATTTGAATGGGTGGAACAATGCCATAAGTATTGAATATGCGGAAAAGGGATTAAACACCATAAAAAAGGTTAAAAAATTCAACCGAATGGATTCCATTTCTCTATTAGGGTTATATGAAATAAAAGGAATTGCTTACAGAAGAATTAAAAATCTTGACGAAGCACTGTTTAATATTAACAAAGCCGTAGACTTATCAAAATCCTTAAAAGACTCTGTTCGCATAGCGCTAAACAATGGAAATAAAGCTACTATACATTATGAAAAAGGAGATTATGATTTAGCTATCCCATTATTGCAAAAAGATTTTGAGACCAGTATTAATGCAAAAGTTTACAATAGTGGAATGAATGCCCTAATCTATTTAAGCTGGATTTATTTAGAGATGGAAAATTATGACTCACTATTTGCCACTTTTCGCAGAATGAAAGAAATTGAAAAGAATTATCCAGTAACAAACCCAAAAACAAAGGCGGAATTTTTGAAAGTAGGAGCAAAAGTTGCTGAGTTGAAAGGAGATACTGCAATAGCTAATCAATATTTAAGAGATTATATTAAACAAGATTTAATTAGGGATTCCATTAACTTAAGTAATGATGTTGCAAGTCTACATGAGCGTCATTTAATGGAGCAAGAAATCAGCAAACTAGAATTGCTTCAAAATACAAATCAATTGCAAGCCTCACACCTTAAATTGAGAACTGCGCTTTTGATCATAATCGCATTAGCTTTATTGGTGGTTTTGTGGTATGTTTTTATGCTAAGAAATAAAAACAAGAAAATCGACAAATTAAATGAAATGCTGGAAGCGAAGGTTTCAGAAAGAACCGCCCGATTAATGGAAATAAACAAGGAACTTGACACTTATCTTTATCGAGCCTCACATGATATAAGACGACCAATTAGAACATTATTAGGATTAAATAATATTGCTCAAATAAACTCAGACCCCGAGCAAATGAAACAACTTTTCAGTAAAGTTCACAGCACGGCAATGAGCATGGACAAAATGTTGTTTAAACTTCAAATGGCTTATGAACTAAACAATACACATGGTATTGAAAAAGTTGACCTTGAAGAATTGACATCAGAATGCATTAAGGACATGTCAATGGAAATAGCCGAACAAAATGCGAACATTACAGTAAAAATAAATAAAAATGCCAAAACTGTTCAGGCAAATAAGGCGCTACTTAGAATTGCATTAGACAATATTTTAGAAAATGCATTGCTCTATCAAAGTGAAGAGAAAAATGAAATAGAAATTTTTACTGATGAGGGTAATTATTTTTTCTACATACACGTAAAGGATAACGGCTTCGGAATTCCAGAAAAATATTTCGATAATTTATTCAAACCATATTTCAAAATCAGCAATAAAACTCAGGGTTCGGGCTTAGGACTGTTTTTGGCACATAAAGCCATTTCATTTTTAGCTGGAGAAATTTCAGTGAGTTCAACCGTAAACCAAGGCGCTCAATTCACTATTAAAATACCTGTTAATCCCAAATAGGAAATTTCTCTAAATGCACTTCTTCGTGAAAAAATATTTTCGCTGAGGCTTCAAATGAGGCGGTAAAATCCGAAACTAAAAATCTATCTTTTCTAATTTTCTTTTCTGATAAGAGTTCATGCTCATTTAAGAATTGTTGTAATCTTTTTGCAACAATAGTTGCGGAATCTAATATATCCACTTTTCCACCATAGAATTCATTGATTTCATTTTTAATAAGTGGATAATGAGTACAACCCAAAATTAAAGCTTCAATTTCCTTTAATTCTTTATTATGAAGATAGGCTTCTATGATATCATGACTGATTCTGTTTTCAAAAAAACCCTCCTCAATCATCGGTACTAAAAGTGGAGTAGCCAAACTTTTTAATTCTATGCTAGGGTTAAGTTGTTTTAACTTTGATTCATAAGCATTGGAATTTACGGTTTGCTTAGTTCCTATTAGTCCAACTTTTTGATAGCTATAGTGCTGTGCTACATGCTCCACTACTGGATCAATCACATTAAAAACTTTGGCTTTGGATCCTACATATTCACGCACCAATTCAAAAGCTGCTGAAGAAGCAGAATTACATGCAATTAAGATTAACTTACATCCTTGCTGCAATAGAACATCCGTTACTTTTATACTATAAGCTTGAATGGCAGCGGCAGATTTATCACCATAAGGCAAATGGGCAATATCACCGAAATAGACCATACTTTCATTGGGCATCAATTCTTTCACTTTATGCGCAACAGTAAGACCGCCTATTCCTGAATCAAAAATACCTATAGGTGCTGAATTATCTTTATTCATATCACAAAGATAGGAAGTTGTTGGAATAAATTAGAAAATGAATGTAAAATTCTATAAATCCACATCTAATTGCCTTCCTGCCAATTTAACCTCCTTATCTTTTTGGGAACCAATAGCCACACCTATTGCCAGCCCAACTCCAATTCCTGTTCCCATAAAAGCCATATTATCCAAAGCAACTCCAAAAGTAACTCCAAATGGAATTCCGAAAACTGCCATACCAATAGCCAGCCATTTAAAGGTATAATGGTTTTTAGCTAGTAAATCCAATTCTCTTTCCGAAATCTTCAATATTTCTTTATAAGATTTGGAAAGTTGAGTAGTCAATAAAGGCTTAGTATCTGCTTGATTAACTTTTTCAATTTCTTCATTTACTAAGTTTTCTACAGCCTCTGGAATTTCTTTTTGTCTTAAACTATCGATTAACTTTTGAAACCGTTGGGCTTGCTTTTCCATGCTCTTGCTTCGTTCTCCTTGGTAGTATGGATTAAATTTATTGACTGGCATAGCTATGAATTAAAAGTAGGTAGAAAAATTAAAGCCCTTAAAGTTTTAAACTTAAGGGCTCCAAATATAATCTTATTGATTTTATTTAATTTATATAGAAAAGCTTTCTCCACAACCGCAAGTTCGGGTTGCATTAGGATTAATGAATTGAAAACCTTTACCGTTTAAGCCATCTGAGAAATCTAAAGTGGTTCCTAAAAGATATAACATGCTTTTTTTGTCAACCAAAAGCTTTACTCCTTTGTCTTCAAAAACTTCATCCCCATCTTTAATTTCCTCGTCAAAGCTTAAATCGTACATCAAGCCAGAACATCCTCCGCCTTTCACAGAAACCCTGACATTGCTGTTTTCAGCATGCCCTTCTTCACTTCTCAATTTCCCTAATCTATCTTTTGCTTTGTCTGTAACAATAATCATGATTAAAACTATTTATTTATGATACCGGATTTAATACTACACTAAAAACGGTGATTGTATTACGATCTCTGCCGTAGTAAAGTTTGTCTAAACTATCTAAAATATTGCTTGCCCTAAAATAAGAGGTATGCAATTGTTTGTCATCTTTTGTCATCCACTGAATGGTATAAGAGCTTTCCCTATCCCTGTAGTTTTTGACATAATCCATCATTTTCTTAAGGGCTTCCAGTTTATCATAGCCCATTTCAGAATGAAATAAAAAAGATTGGTTGTGCCTTGGATTGATGGTAATCAAATCGAGCTTTACTTTCCCTTCTTGAGAACCAAACTCAAAAACCAATTCACTATCATTCAAGCCCAGATAGTTAATGATTTCTTTCTGTAGCTTCGCACTTTCTATATGTATGTCTGTTGATGTTTCCATCCTAAATTATTTCCTTTTTGAAATTTAAATAATGATTTTGAGTATCCCAACTTTTTTATCCATGGAAAAGTTTCTGCATTTTTGCATTCTCATACGCAAAGTTAGTCAATTAGTCGCACAAAATTAAAAAGCATGTTGAAAGTAGAACATATCGGTATAGCGGTAAAAAATATGGAAAGTGCCAATTCACTTTTCAGTAAACTATTTAATCAAGCCCCTTATAAACTGGAAAAAGTGGAAAGTGAAGGTGTTGCCACCTCTTTTTTTCAAATGGGCGAAACTAAAATAGAACTGCTAGAAGCAGAAACTGAAGATAGTGCCATTGCTAAATTCATTGAAAAAAAAGGAGAAGGCATCCATCACATTGCTTATGAGGTTGAAAATATTGAATCAGAAATGAAAAGATTAGAATCTGAAGGCTTTCAACTCATTAACAAAGCCCCTAAAAAAGGAGCTGATAATAAATTAGTCTGCTTTTTACATCCTAAAAGCACTAATGGCGTACTAATAGAACTGTGCCAGGAAATCAAAAATTGATTATTGGTGCTGAATGGAATTATAATATTTCAGCTTTTTCTTTCCTTTTCTGGTTTGAAAAGAGCTTTTATTACAGGCAGAAAATAAAAATGCGCCTAAAAGCAAGAAAATGAATGTCTTAAATAGTTTCGTTCGCATAATACAAAGGTAAAAAATTCGATTTAGAAACTCAAAAATACTAAAATGAGCGATCAAAATAGAACAGAAATAAATAAACTAGGTGAATTTGGTTTAATCGATAAAATCGCAGAAAAGTTCAGCAAACAGAATAATTCTACAAAATATGCCATTGGAGACGATGCAGCAGTGATTGATGTGGGCGATTATTACCAATTAGTTTCCACGGATATGCTCATAGAAGGCGTACATTTTGACCTTTCTTATTTTCCTTTACATCATTTAGGATTTAAAGCAGTGGCAGTAAACGTATCGGATATTGCTGCCATGAACGGAATAGCGGAGCAAATCACCGTAAGTTTAGCTTTATCCAACAGATTTTCATTGGAAGCCATAGATGCATTTTACGCAGGCGTTAAAGCTGCTTGTGATGCCTATAAAGTTGATTTGGTTGGTGGTGATACAACCGCTTCTCCTTCTGGGTTAATGATTTCGGTTACGGCAATTGGTAAAGTAGATAAAGATAAAATTGCTTACCGCTCTGGCGCAAAAGTAAATGATATTGTATGCGTAACCGGAGATTTAGGTGGTGCTTATATGGGATTGCAGGTTTTGGAAAGAGAAAAACAAGTCTTTTTAGAAAATCCTGATATGCAGCCACAGCTAGATAAATATCAATATATAGTGGGGAGACAATTAAAACCTGAGGCCAGAATGGACTTGGTTCATGAGCTTTTGGATTTGAAAATTGTTCCTACTTCCATGATTGATATTTCCGATGGGCTTGCTTCTGAATTGCATCATATTGCTAAACATTCAGATGTAGGCATCAATGTTCATGAGGATAAATTGCCATTCGCCACCAATACGCAAGAAACAGCCCTTGAATTCAAATTAGATCCGAATACTGCCATTTTAAATGGAGGAGAGGATTACGAATTGCTTTTCACCATTTCGCAAGATGATTTTGAAAAAGTAAAGAACCATCCTGATATTCATTTTATCGGCTATATAAATGAAAAATCAAGTGGCTTGAATTTGGTCACCACTAAAGGCAATCCAATTCCATTGAAAGCACAGGGTTGGGATCATTTTAGTTGAGAATAAACTACAAGAGAAAGAAAAGGACAGCCTAAGGCTGTTTTTTTTAACCACTGAGTTTCACTGAGATTTTCACGAAGGGGCACTAAGAGGTAGGTATTTACAATACTGGTGAGAGCTTTTTAGCTCTTACCAATGTTTAAAGCACGAGCTACAAGCTGGTGGGGAGCTTCCTAGCTCGTACCCATTTATACATGCTGGCAGACAGCACGAGCTAAGAAGCTCACGCTAGCATTTATGGCAACTTCCAATTTTTCAGATCACTCTATCAAATTAAAATAATCTTGACTATTTACTTTGTGCTCCTTCGTTTCTTTATGGTTGAAATTGAGACAAAGCCTGATAAACCTTATGAATCGGTAATCCCATAACATTAAAATAAGAGCCTTCCAGTTTTTCAATATGTGTTAAGCCAATACCTTCCTGAATTCCGTAAGCTCCTGCTTTATCGAATGGTTTATGGTTTCGGATATAATCCCATATCACTTCCTCCTCTATCGGATTGAAATACACTAAAGTCTCATCTGAATATTTTTCAAACTTTCCATTTAGCAATACACTAAAACCAGAAACCACTTGATGTGCCCTTCCGCTTAGTTTGCTTAACATACTGAAAGCCTCTTCCTCATCCTGTGGTTTTTCCAATAATTCATTATCGATTAAGACGGTAGTATCAGCCGTCAAAATGATTTTATCCGCATACTTATTATCTTCCGCAAAGGCTTTGGCTTTCTTTTCTGCTAGAAATGCTGCTACTTCCGTGTGAGGCATATCTACAGGGTAAGATTCTTCTGTATCCTTAGCTTCGGTAGTAAATTCAAAGCCTGCTTTGGTCAGTATTTCTTTTCTTCTGGGCGATTTAGACCCTAAAATAAGAGGGTAATTCAAATTCATCTTCTTGTATTGAGCCAAATAAAAATCCACAAATGGTTTTAGGATAGAAATAAGTCGATTTCTGGGGCATGGTATAGCCTGTATTGCAGACTTTTTTCACCTGCTCCATGCTTATTTCCTTTGTAATTAATGCACACTGCACTTCATCTTTTAACAGTTTACGAATGCAAGCAGTAAAATTGCGTTCAAATTGTATGTTTTCAGAACTTCGCTGCTCCTTTCCTTTTATCCCTAAAATTTTCTCTATGAAAAAGTAATGCAGCACAGTCAAATCAAGATGCTTTACTTCATCAGGGAAATTCCATTTCAATTCTGAAATCTTTTCAGGCTTTAATCGTATTTTATAGGTATTCTCTTTGAAGAGCATACCAAAAGCCCACTTTTTCCCTAAAATGATTTCATGAACATCTTCAGGGTTTTCAAGTGTTTTGATAATAAAATCCTCCTCTAGTTTCTTCAGAATTTCCTTTTCCGATAAATCAGGAATATCTTTTATTAATCGGTGCGTGGGTAAAATTCTTAAATCATCAGAATCAGAATTAGTCAGATACATCATATGGAAATTATACCCTTCCTGTCCGGTATGATTCGGGTTTTGCTCCCTCATTTTTTTCCTATAAAGCAAAGAGCCTTCATAGCGATGATGTCCATCAGCTAAAATGATTTGCTGAGGCGCAATTTTCTCAATGAATTTCTTAATAATTTTTGCATCATGGATAACACTGACTACTTCCCGTACTCCTTGATAATCTTCCAGTTCTCCTAAGGGCATTTCCATACTCTCATCCATGTAAGGCTCCAACTCAAATTCCGGATCGGAATATAAGCCATGAGTAGCACTAACATTCAATTGGGTTTTATCCAATAGCTCGATTCTGTCATTTACCGACTTAGGAATAGTATTTTCATGCCTTAAAATGACTTTTTCATCCCTATCATAAGCTTTAATGAAGGTGATAAAGCCTTTTCTCACATGCTCCCGATTAGAACCAGGTAAGGTGAAATACTGATAATAAACATAAATCCCAGGCAGCGGATCTTGCTTTATTATTCCTTCTTTTTTCCATTTTTCCAATCGCTCTGCAGCTAGATTAGCAGATTCTTCTCCACCTTTGGGCACAGACAAATGGATACTATTTAAAGGATTTTTATAAAGAGCCTCTCTTTGCTTGGCTGATACCACATCAAATAAGGGGCTGGTCAAACTCTCAATTTCCTTTTGGAGCTCGGCATTATAACGCCAAGCTTTTATAGGCTTAATTTCTGCCATTATATGGATTTATAAATTAAACAAAATGTATTTGGCATTAAATATCAGTCCTTAAGATTCCTGATTCCGGTCGGTGTGCCACCGACCGGGGATAGGCACCATGGTTGGTGGCACACCAACCATTTTAAGCTTAAATATCTGTAATAAACTTAATAAAGTAAGAATTACAGACCTTATTTATAACCTATTCTTTTTCCATAAAGAAACCTTTTTACCATTTGCTTCCTGAGCAGTTTGCTTCTTTTGTCTTTCAGACCACAATTTAACTGCTAGAGCTGCTGCAATTTCCGTTTCCACATCCGATACTTTTTCATCCAAATCACTTGGCTGGAAGTATTTTTCTATGAACTTGGTATCGAAATTACCGCTAGTAAAAGCTTCATGCTTTAACACATATTTACAGAAGCTAAGCGTAGTTTGAATTCCCACGATTTCATATTCGTCTATAGCACGAATCATTCTGTTGATGGCTTCTTCACGATTATCTGCATAGGTAATCAGCTTTGCAATCATAGGATCGTAATGTATTGGAATATCCATTCCTTGCTCAAAACCGTCATCTACTCTCACTCCTGTTCCTTGTGGTCTTTTATAAACTTTTAGATTCCCGATATCAGGCAAGAAGTTGTTTTGCGGATCTTCTGCATAAACTCTCACCTCTACAGCATGACCTTTTATAGTCAAATCTTCCTGCTTAATGGATAAAGCTTTTCCTTCAGCAATTCTGATTTGTTCTTTTACTAAATCAACTCCTGTGATTTGTTCCGTTACAGGGTGTTCCACCTGCAGACGAGTATTCATCTCAAGGAAATAGAAATTCAATTTATTATCCACTATGAATTCTACCGTTCCTGCTCCATAATAATTACAGGATTTTGCTACATCTATGGCAGCTTGTCCCATTTGTTCTCTAATTTCTGGAGTCAATACGCTTGAAGGAGCTTCTTCAATAACTTTCTGGTGTCTTCTTTGAATAGAACATTCTCTTTCAAATAAATGCACCACATTACCTTTTTGATCACCCAAAATTTGAATTTCAATATGGCGAGGAGATGTCACAAATTTCTCTAAAAAGACAGCTCCGTTTCCAAAGGCATTTTTAGCCTCACTTACCGCTCTGTCCATTTGCGATTCAAAGTCCGCAGCATCTTCCACTATCCTCATTCCTTTACCACCACCACCAGCACTTGCTTTAATTAAAATGGGATAGCCTATTTCATCAGCTTTTTCCTTCGCCAATTTGATATCCGTAATGGCTTTGTCTAAACCCGGTACTAATGGCACATCTCTTTTCAAAACAGCTGCTTTAGCAGACAGCTTATCTCCCATAATTTCAATAGACTCAGCAGAAGGACCTATGAAAATAATTCCTTCCTTTTCAACTTGTCTAGCGAAATCAGCATTTTCTGAAAGAAATCCATAGCCTGGATGGATGGCATCTACTTTTAATTTCTTACAAGTTTCGATTATTTTATCTATCCTCAAATAACTTTCTGAAGAAGCTGGCGGGCCAACGCAAACGGCTTCATCTGCATAGCGCACATGAAGTGCATTTCTATCAGCTTCACTATATATTGCTACAGTTTTTATCCCCAATTCACGCGCAGAACGCATTACTCTAAGGGCAATTTCACCTCGGTTGGCAACTAAGATTTTTTTAATATCTGGCATATCAATAAGTCTTACAATATCAAATAAAAATTGAAGTACAATGCTACATAATAATTGTCTTTTTTACTAAAAAATAAGGCTTAAAAGCAGGAAGGCTATTTTTTCAGTAACAGCTTTTTTGTTACCTTTGGGGCTTGATTAGAATAATGTTATCATATAATAAAATAGATAAACGTGGATTTATTTGAGAAATTGAAAGTGGATCGTGGTCCTTTAGGTAAGCATTCCAACGTAGAAGAAGGTTATTTTATGTTCCCTAAATTAGAAGGGGAACTTTCTCCTCACATGAAATTTAGAGGAAAAGAAGTTTTAACCTGGAGTTTAAACAACTATTTAGGTTTAGGTAATCACCCTGAGATTAGAAAAGCAGATGCTGAATCCGCTGCTAAATGGGGATTAGCTTATCCAATGGGCGCAAGAATGATGTCGGGAAATACTTCTCAACATGAAGAGCTAGAAAGACAATTAGCTGAATTCATCAAAAAGGATGAAGTAATGCTTTTAAATTATGGTTACCAAGGCGTTCTATCTATAATAGATGCTGTAGTAGGCAGAAAAGATGCTATCGTTTATGATGCAGAATGTCATGCTTGTATCGTAGATGGTGTTCGTTTGCACATGGGTAAACGCTTTGTTTATCAGCATAATGATATGGAAAGCCTTGATAAAATGTTGTTGTTATAAGCCCAACAACTGTGGTTATTATAATCCACATAATCTTTGATGTAGAGTCTTTCCATTGCTCTAAGGCTTTTAAACGAGCATAGAGACCCTGTTCTGGATCGTAAACTGCTTTTTTAATCTGCTTGACGTCGTCAACCATTTCTTCTTGTTTCTCAGCCATTCTTTCGAGATTCATTTTCATCTCTAGTATGGCTGTGGTCAGGCTTTGTAATTGTTCATCAGTCATAGCAA
>QNXU01000117.1 GCA_003973485.1 Bacteroidota bacterium
GCTTCCAGGTCATTTTGGAATTCATGGAATCGAGGAAGTTGGAAAGCTTACATGGGGATACTGAGATTTTTATCTTTCCTGGCTATGAATTTCAAGTGGTCAATGGATTGATTACCAACTTCCATCAGCCGGAGTCGACTTTGATTCTATTGATTGCTGCTTTCATAGGAGAGGATTGGCAAAAAGTTTATGATGAAGCCTTAAAAAAGGACTATAGATTTCTGTCTTATGGAGATTCTTCCTTATTATTACCATAAATCATTATATTCGATTTATGGAATCATTTGAAACAGGAATAAAAGACTTTTGGGTAAAATTAAAAGAACTGCTTAATGTCGTCATATTTGATATTAAAGGGAGTGATTTCACATTGCTTACTCTCCTTTTTATCATTATCTCAAGCATTTTACTGGTCTTTTTATCTAAAAGGCTGAGTAAATTATTAGTCAGAAAAGTATTAAATCGCTATATAAAAGATACCGGAGTTTCGGATTCAATTGGCACTATATTCAGATATTCGGTAATTGTCATAGGTTTTATAACCATCTTTCAATCAGCCGGATTTGATTTAAGCACCTTAGGTTTATTGGCAGGAGCATTAGGGGTTGGGATTGGATTTGGTTTGCAAAATGTGACCAACAATTTTATCTCTGGAATAATTATTCTTTTTGAGCGTCCAATTAAAGTTGGAGATAGAATTGAGGTAGGCGATATTAATGGAGATGTTTATTCCATTTCCATGCGATCCACCACTGTCATCACCAATGACAATATTTCAGTGATTGTCCCCAATTCTGAATTCATCAATAGTCAAGTAATTAATTGGAGTCATAATGATAGAAGGGTCCGCTTTAAATTCCCTTTAGGAGTTTCTTACAATGAAGATCCAGAAAGAGTAAGAAAACTAGTATTGGAAGTATTAAAAGAACATCCGGGCGTTTTGGATGACCCTAAACCAGATTTATGGTTCGAGGGCTATGGTGACAGTTCCTTAGATTTCAATTTAGCAGTATGGACATCTGATTACATACAAAGACCAGGGGTATTTAAAAGTGAATTGTATTATGCCATTTTCAAGAAATTTGGGGAACACAAGATTGAAATTCCATTTCCTCAGCGAGATATACATCTGAAATCAGGATGGGAGAAGACAATAGACAATAGACAATAGACAATAGACAATAGACAATAGACAATAGACAATAGACAATTTATTTTAATAATTGACCATCCACAGAATTCCGCCTAATTCTTTTAGGATATTTTTTTACCTTGTTAAAAATTATATAAAAATACTATGAAGCAATATTTCTACATTTTAATTCTGCTATTTTCTGTATCCTGCAGTGCTTTAAAAAGTAATAAAAGTGAAGAGCCAGAATTATCTAAGTTCGATAAACTTATTTCTGGCAAGGAAAAATACAGTGGTTTCTTGAACTACTACTGGGATGCTGAGAAAGGTAAAATATATTTAGAAATCGATAAGTTAAATAAAGAACTTATTTATGTAACCTATTTGTCTGCAGGATTAGGTTCTAATGACATTGGATTGGACAGAGGGCAAATCGGCAACTCAAAAATCATCAAATTTCAAAAAATCGGAAATAAAATCATGGTTTTTGAACCCAATTATAAATTTAGAGCAATTTCCGATAATGAATCAGAGAAAAAAGCCGTAAAAGATGCATTTGCTCATTCCATCATTCACGGATTTGAAATTGAAGCTTCCAGTGATTGGGCACATTTGGTTGACGCTACTGATTTTTTCATTAGAGATGCACATGGAGTTAGTAAAAGATTAAAGCAATCAAATGAAGGTAACTATAGCTTAGACAAAAGTCGATCTGTATTTAATATGGAAGGCTCAGGAAATTTTCCTGAGAATACCGAATTAGATTTTTGGATTTCCTTTAAAGGAGAAGCAAAAGGCAGGGAAATTTATTCCGTTAGCCCTGATGCGGATAATATTACAGTTCGACAGCATCATTCCTTTGTTCAATTACCTGATGATAACTTCCGGCCAAGAAAGTTTGATCCAAGAGCAGGATATTTTGGCACAACCTACAAAGATTATGCAGTTCCAATTAATGAAGACATCAATCAAAGATTAATAAATCGTCATAGATTACAAAAGAAAGATCCTGATGCAGAGAAAAGTGAGGCAGTGGAACCTATCATTTACTACTTGGATCCGGGAACGCCTGAGCCTGTTCGCTCAGCCTTATTGGATGGCGCTAAATGGTGGAATCAGGCTTTTGAAGCAGCTGGATATGATAATGCTTTTCAAGTAAAAATGTTGCCTGAAGATGCTGATCCATTAGATATACGTTATAATGTTATTCAATGGGTTCACCGCTCTTCCAGAGGTTGGAGTTATGGAGCAAGTGTAACAGATCCTAGAACAGGAGAAATCATCAAAGGACATGTGAGTTTAGGTTCTCTACGGGTTCGCCAAGATTTCTTAATTGCAGAAGGACTTCTAGCACCCTACAATAAAAGCGGTAAAAACAATGCTATGGAAGAAATGGCATTGGCTCGTTTAAGACAATTGTCTGCTCATGAAATCGGACATACCATTGGGTTGGCTCACTCCTATGCATCAAGCACTGAAAATGATGCTTCTGTCATGGATTATCCTCACCCAAACATTGAATTGGATGAAAAAGGTAACATCAGTTTAGCAAATGCTTATGCTGAAAATATAGGGCTTTGGGACAAATATGCCATTCGATATGGATATGAAGAAATCCCGTCTGGAGTGAATGAAGAAGAGTATTTAAATAGTATTTTGTCTGAAGCCAATGAAAAAGGCTTAAGCTTTATATCGGATAGAGATGCCAGAGCTACAGGTGGTGCTCATCCTTATGCTCATTTGTGGGATAATGGAAAAGATGCAGCTGTACAGCTCAATCATTTACTAAATGTTAGGCAAAAGGCACTTTCTAAATTTGGTGAAAATGTGATTCAATATGACCGACCTTTGGCACAAATTCAGGAAGCATTAGTCCCTATTTATTTCCTACATCGTTATCAAGCTGAAGCGACTGTAAAATTAATTGGCGGTTTAGATTATTCTTATAAAGTAAGAGGTGACGATTTACAGAAAATGAATATAGTACCAGCGCAGTGGCAAATAGAAGCTGCAAAAAGCTTAGCAAATGCTATAAATGCTGAGAACTTAGCATTACCAGAACAATTATTAAACACTTTATATCCAAGACCTTTAGGCTATTATGATAATCGAGAATTATTAAATGGAAAAACGGGAGTAACTTTTGATGCAATTGGTGCTGCGAAACAAGCTTCAGCAATGGTTTTTGAATTATTAATGAATTCACAAAGATTAAATAGATTAGTGGAATATCATGCTAGAGACAATAAAAGTCCTGGAGTACAAGAAACAATAGATATTTTCGAAGACGTATTATTTAATCAAACAGTGAAGAGCAGCTATCATGAAGCAATTCAATTGACTACACAATCAGTTTTTGTAAATCAATTAATGAAAACAGTTCAAAATGCTAATCTTTCAGCTCTAGCAAGAGCAGAATTAATGAGAGTTCTGAAGGACATTTCTTCTACACTTTCAAAATCTAATTATAGAGATAGCGAATTGAAGAAGTCGCATAAGCAAATGATGGTTACTCAAATAAAACTCTTTATGGAAGAGCCAAAAGAATATGATGTTGCCCCTATTCCATCATTGCCTCCTGGAAGTCCAATTGGAAGTTGTGGTAATTAATTAATTTCATTAAAAATATTTGAGCCTAAGTAAGCGTTTAGGTTCAAATATTTTCTCAATCTTATAATTTGAACCAAAATGAAATATATTATTACTTCAGCCCTAGTACTATTGCCTTTTCTATCATTTTCTCAATCAATTGTGAGCTATCACCAATCGTCTAATGGCGGGCAAGCAGCTTATGCTTATGAAATCAATAATAAATTTAGACCTGAAATAAGACTTTATGCCAATACATTAATCGAAGATTTGTATCTTAAACTGATGTTGAATTACGATTTTATTAATAAAGAAAATTACGAACTATACAGTGGTGTCACAGCATTCACAGGTATTAATGAAGATATGACATTAGTTTTTCCATTTGGCTTAAATTTTTACCCTTTTGACAATAATAATTTCGGTTTCTTAATGGAATTTTCTCCTAGTTTTCCGTTTAACGGAAGTGGAGCCTATTTTTCAGGAAGTTGGGGTATTCGATATAAATTTAATAAAAAAGAATAGGGATATTTTATACATTTCGCGGGGCGTACATAATAATCAACATCCCTATTAATGCAATTGCGCCTCCAATTAAATCATAGCGATCAGGAACAATACCATCCACTTTCCAGCCCCAAATAATCGCCATTACGATAAATATTCCTCCATAAGCTGCGTAAACACGACCAAAATTAGCAGGTTGCCAGGTAGCAACTATCCCATAGCCTACCAAAAATATTCCTCCTAGCACTCCTACCCACCAAGGTTTTTCTTCTCTTAAAGTTAACCACACCAAATAACCACCTCCTATTTCGCAGAGCCCAGCTAATATGAAAATTAAAATTGATTTAAATACTACCAAAATCTAAAATCGATTAGAATTAAAACCCATTATGCTCGAGCAATCCCTTTTTTGTCGCTAAAAAAAATAACTCTTGCCAAGGAATACTATTTATTTCCTTATCACCATTATATTCATCATCCTGATTAACCAGAATTTTGATATACTCTTTTTGATTCAATGAAAACAAATGCTTTTGTAATTGAGCATCATCCCAATCCATAGCACTTTTGAGTTCTTTATAAGATTGTACAAAATATAGCTCATCTAAAAGGTCAATTTCCTGCTCGTTCATTAGTATTATATTTTCTTTCTTTCCATGAATAGTTACCAAAATTAGCTAATAAACCAAATAACAAAACATAAAAGCTATAAAACAATTGCAATATTGCAAAAGCTCCAAAATTGAAAGCTTTATGGCAAGATTTTAATATTAATGAAATAAAAATTCCTTCTGAAATAATTTTTAATAATAAGACAGGAAGTAAAATTAAATACTCCGCTGTAATCAAACTGTAGATAATAGCTGTGATATAAAGTAAATGAAATGACCAAATTCCTAGTGCTGGTAAAGTTTCACTTAAGCTTGAAGTCGCTCTCCATTTTGCAGCCCATCGCTTTCTTTGCTGATAAAAACTTGCGAAATCTTTAGGTGGCTTAGTTTCTACCACTGCCTCTTTTTGGAAAAATATCCCGTTAGCGTGTTTGGCTTTTATTTTTTGTAACAAAAACACATCATCTCCAGAAGGAATAGCTATATTATTCGCGTAAGGATTAAGCTTTTCAAAAGTGGATTTTCTAAAAGCAAGATTTGCTCCATTTGCCATAGTAGGGTTGCCCAATTCTATACTCACTGCTCCTACTCCTATTAATGGAACAAATTCCATTTGAAATATCCTAGAAAGGAAATTTTGAGCTTTAAATACAACATTTCCGCTCACTAATTGAATATGATTAATTTCAAAAGGGGCTTGCATTTTCTGAACCCAGTTTTGAGGAAAAATGCAATCTGCATCTGAAGTTAAAATAATTTCTGAATTGCTTTTTCCAACTCCGGCTATGATAGCCATTTTTTTTCCATAAATTCCTTCAGGAAGACTCAAGAGCGTAATTTTATATGGAAAATTACTTTCAAAAGATTGTATAATTTGATTAAAATCATCTTCTGAATGATCATTAACTAAAATTATTTCTAATTGCTCTTTAGGATATTCTAAAAGAGCAAGGCTTTTCAATAACTCGGTGAGATTCTCTTCCTCATTTCGAAAGGGAATGATAATTGAAACAGATTTATTTTCACCACTTTCGCTTATTTCAGGTAATTTTCGCCAGATTTTGGATGCAATAAGCAAGGCTAATCCATAAATAAGTATTACCAATGAAAAAAATGATAAAATCATGCGCTTTTCAATTTAAGCTTTGGAATGAAAAACAATCCAATAAAAGCAGGGAAAGCAATATTAATTAACCATAAAATTAATCCTGAAGCGATAATTGGTGCTACCTCAACATTCATACTTTCAAAAAATAAGCCCACACTGAACTCTCTTATTCCTAAATCGCTTAAGAAATTGAATGTTGGCAATATTGACTTAGCTAAAAACATAAAAGCCACTCCCATAAATTGCAAAAATATATTAATTTTTAAGCCTAAAACTGATAATAAGAGTAAAAATTGTGCACTAAAAATCAGATATCTTAACATTGATAATCCAGCCAAAAGGCTTATTATCTTTAACCCCATATTTTGAACTGGAATTACATAATCCTGAATTTTAGGATGATTTCTTTTTAAAAACAATATCACCAATAAAATTAATAGAACCAGCCCTAGAAAGCTTAAAATTGGATATGAAATAGAGAGTGGTAAATCGAGCTTTGCTATATTTCTACTTGAAAAAATATAAAAGGAAACTGAACCAAAAATGATAGTAGGTAACATTTGCATCATTCTGGATATTAAGATCAAACCCAATGCTTTCTTACGGTTTTGGTGATTTAAAGAAAAGACTTTTGCGAAATAATCACCTACCGCATGCGGAGTTACGAAGCCTAAAGCTATTCCCGCTAATACGCCTACTATAGCATTTGAAAAAGAAATTTGAGTGATTGGTTGAACTGAAATCTTCCATTTTAAAACCTCCATTAACCAATTAATAGGCATTAGGAAAATAACTAATATAAGAATAAAAAGATTATCACTGAAAAGTTGAAAAGCGGAAGCAAAACCAGCTTTATCCTCACTTATTTTTTCATAAAGGAACAATAGCACTAAAATTGTTACAAAAATTTTAAGAAGAATCAGGAAAGACTTTTTCAATGCATTAATTATAAATAAAAAACCACCTTACAATGATGCACATTAGAAGGTGGTTTTCAAAATTTGATTAATTTAATATTTATCTTCTTTGCTCCTCTAGCTTATTTAAAGCCGTCTGTAATTCTCTTTTAATTTTAACTTGCTTTTCATGCGAGCGTTTTCTTAAATCTTCTAATTCTTGATCTACCAATTCTTTGTCTTTTTTGGCTTGTCGAGTCATTCTGAAACTATTTAAAAACATGATATAGACAATTACCAAGCCTGCTATCAAAACGACAACAATACTCCACATTACAATATTATAAGTAGTCTTAGACATTGGAATTCCTAATAATGGCATTTGATCTACTGCTTTTTGTGCTTCTTCCAATTCACTCGACAATTTATTCATTTGCGATTTAGCTGAATCTCTTTCTGTTTCAGCTTTCATCATAGCGCTTTTGGCTGAAGCCACATTCTCTTTTAAATTTTGAACGGAATCATTCATGATCTGCCCAAATTCATTCATTTTTGTGATGGGAATAACTTTATATTTTTCAAAAGTTTCGCTTCCCTCAATCATGTTTTGATATTGCTCTGATAAATTGGCATTATCTTGTGATTTTGCATTAAACTGAATGGCAAAAACAGTCATTAAAAAAATAACCAATACCTTAAATCTCATCATAATATATTTATCGTAAAAAATACCCCATTAATTTGTTGTAAATATAGTTTGAACGAATGGAATTAAAAAAACTTATGAGCAATTGAATTATAAAATCACTAATTCCTCCAACATTTTCAATTAAAGAAAAGTTAACTGAAGATGAAAATAGAATATCAAAAATTAACTTTAAAAGCTGCTGCAATATATAATGTCTTGTGGGGCGCATGGGTAGTACTATTTCCACAACATTTTTTCGAATTAGTAGGCATGGAAAAAATCAATCATCCGATGGTATGGCAAGGAATGGGAATGGTGATTGGTGTTTATGGTTTAGGTTATTGGTGGGCTTCATACAATCCTATTCGACACTGGCCAATCGTGATGGTAGGATTTCTGGGAAAAATTTTTGGCCCTTTAGGTTTTTTCTTTAATTATTTGCAAGGAATTGTCCCTTATGAATTTATTTATACTTTAATTACAAATGATTTTGTATGGTGGATTCCATTTTTCCTAATTTTAAAAGAAGTACATGTTAAAACGAATTGGAAATTATCTTAAAAGTAGATGGTCGGTTAGATTAATGACTATTTTTTATTTAATTGCTGGCTTTAATCACTTTGTCAATCCTGATTTCTATTTACCACTTATTCCTCCATTTTTTAATTCCCCCGATAAAATCAATGTTTTAAGTGGAGTAACTGAAATAATTCTTGGAATCGGAATCTTATTTTTCCCAAGCAGAAAATACGCCTCTTATGGACTCATATTAATGCTTTTGGCATTCATTCCTTCACATGTTTATTTCATACAAATTGGTTCCTGTATTGAAGGAGGGTTATGTGCACCTGAATGGATTGCTTGGATTCGCTTAGTGCTTATTCATCCTGCTTTGCTATTTTGGGCTTGGGAGGCTGGAAAATCTACTGCTTGAGAGTATTGATGCTCATGAGTGAAAAAAAGCGCCAATTCGTTGAAAATACCAGACTGATCAATGTTACAAATATGCCCTGCCCCTTTTATTTCCATTAATATTACTGATTTATGTTGGTTTGAAAAATCTTTAGCCGAATTTAAAAAGATGTAATCCTCCTTCCCCATTAAAGCCAATGCTGGAAAATCAATTTTCTGATAATAAAACCGATTTAATAACCTGAAAAATTCTTTATACAAGCCTACCCATTTCATATATTCAATAGATGTTAATTTTTTGGCTTGCCTTTTATAAATTTTTCTTGATTTTTGGTGCTTTTTAAAAGGCATCAATAAATATGAAAATATGCTATACATCCATTTATAAGGAAGGAAAAGATTAAAGAATCTTGCTAATTGTACAAATGCCTTTATTATTAAATTAGCTTTGAAAATACCACCTGCAAAAATAGCACTTGCCACCAAATCAGGATACTTCATACTTAAATCTTGCATGATTACACTCCCAAAGCTTAAGGTTATAAAATGTGCTTTATTGATATCATAATTATCTAATACTATTTTAATATCCTGAGTGATGAGGTCGAAATTATAATTCTGGTATTCTGGCTGAATATTTTTGGATTTACCATGGTCTCTTAAATCTATCAATAGTAAATTGTAAAAAGGTCTGAAAGCATCAATCTGATATTTCCATGTAGCAGTACTTCCTCCTGCACCATGAATGAAAACAATCCATTCTTTTGTGGAAATATTTCGGTAAGAAACAGTATTAATCGATGTTTTTTGCATATTACTAAAACATCGACTATTAGCTTTTGTTATAAGAATTCTTCAATTAATATTGGATTTATCAAATCATATTTAAACACGGTTACAGAATATCTATGCAAATAGAAACCTTATTTCTACACAGTTATAACATTAAACTTAGATTAAAAACAAATGCTTCATAATCTTAAAGAATTATCAGATTTTGGTTTATTAATATTGATTTGGTTGGTCCAATTAATCATCTATCCCTCTTTTACATTTATGGATAAGGCCAATTTGATTGTGTGGCATCCAAAATACACGGCAATGATTACAATTGTCGTTATGCCACTTATGCTTGTCCAAATTTCAAGTACATTCTATTTGACCTATAATAATTATAACTGGATCCTTTTAATTCAATCCATTATAATTATTTTTCTTTGGCTTTCTACTTTTCTGGAAGCTGTTCCATTACACAATCAAATTGATTCAGGAATTAAAATTAAAGAAGCATCTGAAAATTTGATTAAGGTAAATTGGAAACGAACAATTATGTGGACTGCGATTGTAATCTTAAATTTCATTAATAGATTTACAACATAATTTAATTAATGTAGTTACATTAATCCTCATTAAATACATTCAATGACCACATCAGATGAATTTGGCACCAAGCCAATTAATTATTTGCTCAGAAAACAAGCTATTCCTTCTGCAATTGGAATTTTAACGCTTTCCATTTATGGAATTGTTGACACCATTTTTGTAGGAAATTTTGTGGGTTCTGTTGGAATAGCGGCAATTACTGTAGTAATCCCCATAACATTTCTTATTTCTTCCATTGGAATGGGTATTGGAATTGGTGGAGCCTCCATTATATCAAGAGCGTTAGGATCTGGAAAGCCTGAAAAAGCCAATAAAACCTTTGGTAACCAATTGACGCTTACTTTTATTTTAGGAGTTTTTTTTAGTTTAAGCTGTTGGATTTTCATTGAACCTATTCTGAAAGTATTCGGTGCTAAAGGAGATATTCTGCAACCCACCATAGATTATTTTAGCATAATACTTCTAGGAATACCTGTCCTTGCATTTGCCATGATGTCCAACAGCATATTCCGAGCGGTTGGCTATCCAAAAGTGGCTATGGTAGTGATGATAGTTCCAGCTATTGTAAATGTTATTTTAGATCCTATTTTCATTGCACTTTTAGGATGGGGAATTGAAGGGGCGGCATGGGCCACAACATTTTCTTATCTATTCAGTGCATCTTATGCATTATATTTTTTCTTAAAGGGAAAAACAGGATTTAAAATCACAAAATCAGATTTAATACTCGATTTCAAATTAACCGGTGAAATTTTTTCTATTGGGTCCGTTACAATTGCCAGACAAGGAGTGGTAAGCTTACTATTTTTAGTTCTCAACAACTCATTATTTAAATATGGAGGGGAAAGTGCAATTGCTGTTTATGGCATTATCAATAGGATGATGATGCTTGTTAATGTACCAGCAATTGGCATTACGCAAGGTTCTATGCCGATTATAGGCTATAACTATGGAGCTGAATTATTTAAAAGAGTAAGTTTAACATTAAGAAATGCCATTATCTCTGCTACAGTACTTTCTTCATTTATATATGCAAGCATATTAATATTTACCCCACAAATTGTAAGCATTTTCACCAAAGATCAAGACCTAATTCAACAGACAGTACCTGCATTAAGAATTACATTTTTGATGACTCCATTAATTGCTTTCCAATTAATTAGTGCTGCCTATTTTCAAGCATTAGGAAAAGCATTGCCTGCACTGCTTTTAACCTTAACTAAACAAGGCTTTTTCCTTATCCCTCTCCTACTTATTTTACCTAATTTTTATCAACTTGATGGAATATGGATTGCTTTTCCAATTGCCGATTTAGCAACTGCTATAGTTTGTATGAGCTATTTGGTATATGACAGTAAAAAAATTGTACTAAACCCATCTTCAATATAACCTAAAAACGAACCCCTTTTATCATCTTTAATCCAATCAAAAGACTACAGAATGACCTTCAGTGTATTATAAATAACAATATCAGCTTTATACTGTCTAACTTTGTAGCAACAAAATTGAATTATGAAATACAAAATACTATTTACATTATTATTGATTAGCAGCCTATCCTTTGCACAACAAAGAGGAGGTTATGGCGGAGGAGCAAGTTCTCAAATTACAGGGAAAATCACAGGGACTATTGTGGACGGACAGACTTCAGAGCCAGTATCTTACGCCACAGTAGTTATTAAATAATCTAAAGATGGTGAAACTGTAAATGGAGTCGTAACTGGAGATGATGGAAGCTTTAAATTAGTTGGGTTAAAATTAGGGAAATATAGAGTAGAAGTTTCGTTTGTTGGCTATCAAAAATTTATTCAGGAAGTAGAATTAACTCCAAAAGAACCAGATTATGAATTTGAACGCATTAAGCTAACAACCGATACGGACCAATTGGATGAAGTAGTTGTTTCAGGCCAAAGGGAAACTATAGAAAACAAAATTGATAGAATAGTTTACAATGCTGAGCAAGATGTTGCTAATATGGGTGGAGATGCCTCTGATGTTTTAAGAAGAGCACCATTATTATCCGTTGACCAAGATGGCAACGTATCATTAAGAGGAAATTCAAATGTTCAGATCCTTATTAATGGAAAACCAAGCAGTATGTTTGGCGCCAATACAGGAGATGCATTAAAAATGATTCCTTCAGATCAAATCAAAAGTGTTGAAGTGATTACCTCCCCTTCTGCAAAATATGATGGTGAAGGAACAGCAGGTATCATCAATATCATTACTAAAAAACAAACACCTCAAGGATTTGCAGGAAATGTTGACTTAACCGCAGGCACACGTATTAATCGCCCAGTAGTGGGAATTAATGCAGGAAAAGGAAGATTAGGTTTTAATGCCAATGGTAGTTCTTTTTATTCATGGCCACAATATGCCACTACTGATTTTTATCAGAAAACTGTAGTAGATGGTCAAACAAATATAAGAGAGCAAAATGGAGAGAATTTAAGTAATCGGTTAGGATATTTCGGAAATATGGGTGCTTTTTATGATTTTAATGCATTTCATAGTTTATCAACAAGTTTAAGATTGAGAGGTTTTAACAGCAATTCTGAAGGAAGCAATACTGTTTCTCAAAACTTAGGGGGAAACGAAACTTCCTTTCAAAGATTTCAAGATAACTTTTCTCAAAACTGGGGCTACGAATGGTCATTAGATTATGTAATGAAATTTCCAAATCAGGAAGGGAGAGAGTTTTCTGCATCTTATAAAATTGATGGAAATGTTAGCACCGATGGTGATGGGCGCTGTTGGAAAAGAAACAAAAGAAAAAGGACTCGGTGCTGATATGTTGTCTGGATTATTAAAAGGTTCAATGAAAGGTTTTTTAAAAGAAGGAAAAATT